>JADYYD010000366.1 GCA_020853845.1 Candidatus Melainabacteria bacterium | reverse complement strand
GCACCAGAACCGCCGCTTTCAATGTTCCAGCCCGCTTGTTTTTGAAATCTGATTTGCCGCCCTTTTTTTCAAGCAATACGACAGTTTCTATCTGCATCAATTCGTCGACCATTTTCAGCATGTCGTATATGGTCAGAGCTGCGACCGATGCAGCAGTCAGAGCTTCCATCTCGACCCCGGTTTTGTAAATTGCTTTGACTGTGGTCGTGATATGAATGGCATCCTCGTCCAAATCGAAATCGACGCCCACATAGTCGACCGGCATCGGGTGGCAGTATGGAATTATTTGCGAGCAATTCTTTGCCGCTTGTATTGCCGCCACCTTTGCCACCGGCAACGGATCGCCTTTTGGTGCGCCGCCTTTCTTGATCAACTCGATGCTTTCAGGGCTGGCTTTGAGAGTGGCGCGCGCCGTGGCAATTCTCAGTGTGTTTACTTTGCTCGAAACGTCTCGCATTACCCGATTTATCCTCCGCAGCGCTGTTTGCGCTTTCCTTTTTCGCTCTATCCGCCGATCTCGATCATTGTTCTATTGTCCGACTGCGAAAGCTCCTCGGCTGGTGCATGAGCCTCGGGCTTTAGTGAAAGCGAATAACCGATCATCTCTTCAATCTCTATATCCGTTGCACCGTCACGCATTCTGTCGCGCAAGTTTATTTCGGCAGGGTAAAAGAGACACGATTTCACCGAACCATCCGCGGTCAATCGCAAGCGATTGCAGGTCGAGCAAAAGCTGTCCGACATGGAAGTGATAAAACTAACTGTGCCGCTTCCTCTGTTTCCACTTTTGTCCGACAGCACGAAATCCTTACCCACAGCCGATGGATCGGCTGAGAGCGCGGTTAATTTATATTGCGTTTCTATACGCTCGGTCATTTCTTTGTAGGTGACGACTTTATCGATTTTCCATTCGTTGTCTTTGAAAGGCATGAATTCGATGAAGCGGACATTGATGCGATTTTGAAATGCGAAATCAACGAAGTCCGGGATTTCATCATCGTTGAAGCCGGCCATGATGACGACATTCAGCTTGAGCTCGTCGAAATTTTGCTTTAGCGCTGATTGAATTCCATTCCAAACCTGATCGAATTGATCGCGCCGAGTCACTTCCAGAAAACGTTCTTTTCTTAGCGTGTCAAGGCTGATATTAAGTGCCTTTATGCCGCTTTTCTTCAGTGTCTCGGCCTTGTCGCTCAGCAATGTGCCGTTGGTCGTCATCGCCAGAGTTTTCAGGCCTTTCAAACGCGAGAGTCCTTTCGCGAGGTCTTCGATGCCTCGCCTGACCATCGGCTCTCCGCCGGTGAGGCGAATTTTCGTAACACCATGTCGGACCATGATGGCTGCGACTCTTTCAATTTCTTCGAAAGTGAGCAGCTCTTTTTTCTCGCGATAAACAATGCCTTCGGCAGGCATGCAATACGCGCAGCGCAGGTTGCAGCGGTCAGTGACGGAGATTCGCAAATAAGTGTGGACGCGGTTGAAACCGTCTTTGAGCAATGATGAGGTCATGATTTTGCACCATGCGCGGTTTTATGTCCGTGCGCGCAATTTACCCATGATGTCGATCCATCAGCATATGTTTCTCTTTTCCAAATGGGAACGCGTTTTTTTATCTCGTTGATAATGAATTCGCAAGCGACAAACGCCTCTTTTCTGTGAGCTGATGAAACGACCACCATCACAGCCATGTCGCCAATTTTCAGGGCGCCCGTGCGGTGCACGCAATGAGCTTTCAAAATGGAAAATTTCTGCGCTTCTTCAAGTATCTTGTTGCCTTCTTTCACCGCGAGCGCTTCGTATGCCTCGTATTCGAGTCCCGTGACCTGGCGACCTTCGTTGTGATCTCTCACCCAACCTTCGAAAGCTACGTATGCTCCCGCTTGCTGTGTGTTGACCAGGCTCTTTAGAGCATCGGCATCAATCGGTTTGCTGGAGAGTGAAAACATGCTAGCCACCCGCTACCGGAGGAATGAAAACCACCTTGTCGCTTTCGCTCAGTTTCTCGCTCCAGTCGGCAAACTCGTCGTTGAGCGCAACGGCAATGGAAGAGTGTTTAAGCGAAAAACCGTAGCGCCCTTGCAGCTCTTCATACAGTTCGAGAACAGTCGAACTATTAGTTTGCAGCTTCTCGCTGGCCAGCCCGCGTTGCTCCTTGAGCAATGCGAAATAGTCCACGCGGACAGTCTTGCCGTTGCCTGCCAAGTGCGCCAATACCTCCATTCCTGGGCTCACGGCACTGATTTTCGCATATTGCCACGCCTCTTGTCATAAAAGGCAGTCCAGCATTTAACAACTCGGAAACTCCCAGCAGCTAAGTTTTGGGGCGATACCAAAGGAGTGCGCTCATGGCTGCGAAAAGCGAAACGTCCTCCTCTGCGCCGCTTTATAAACAGCTCGAAGAGTCCTTCGTTCAAGACATCGTTTGCGGTCGCCTCAAGCCGGGCGACGCGGTGCCATCCACCTATTCGCTGGCTGAGCAGTACGGAATTTCCCGCGTCACGGCAGTGCGCTGTTACGAGCAACTGAAGGCGCGCGGATACCTCACCGCCAGGCGCGGCGGCGCCACAATCGTCAATCCATCCCTTCCTGCTGCGCTTGATTGGAACTGGTCGTCAGGCGGCTCTTTGGCGGCGCCGAACGAGCTGGAGGCTGAATTTGACATCTGCCGGACAGAAAGCCCGTCCTGTTTGCAGCTCCCCCCTCACGAGGTACTCCCTTCCAAAGCCTGGCTGCGCGCAATGGGGGCTGTTCTGGATGAACCGCTTCCCGATTTTTTTGGCCGGGCTGGGCAAAATCTGACGATGCGCCTCAAGATGGCAATCGCGGCTTTTCTTTCGCGCAACAGGGGGATGTCGCTTTATCCGCAAAACGTCCTTCTGTTTAATACGAAGCGGGATGCGCTCAGTTTCGTGGCGCGACACGTTGTTGAGGAAGGGGCTGGGGTCGCTGTTGAAAGCCCTGGAGAGCCGCTTGCCCGCGAAGTTTTCAGCGAGCGTTCCGCCAAATTCTTTGCCATGGCGGTAGATCGTGAAGGTGCCGTCATCGACCATTTGCCGCCTGGAGCCGGGATAAAAATGATGGTCGTGAGCCCTTCTGCGCAATTTCCGTCCGGTGTCGTTCTGTCCGAGCGCAGGCGCCAGCAAGTTGCTCGTTATGCAGGACACAATGACGCATTTATTTTGGAGGATGATGGCGCGGCGCTGATGAGATTTGGAAAATCGCCCGAACCTTGTCTCTTCAATAAGTTCAAAAATGCGCTTCACATCGGCACTTTCGGCGCTTATCTGGGCCCTCTTTGCCAGATTTCATATCTGATCGTGCCGGATCATATTTTGGCAGCGCCGGGCAATATCGTGGAAAGCGGCATTCAGCCGCGATTGGAGATGCTGGTCCTGGCGAATTTTATCGAGACCGGTGCGCTCGATCTCTCGATACTGAGAATGCGCGCCCAGCTCGCGCAGAGGCGACAGCAGCTTCTTGCTCTTTTGCAGAGTGACTTCAAAGAAATGTTTGCCGTTGGTGCCGGCTCCACCGGCTACCATCAGGTGGTACGCGTGAATTCAGTCTTTTCTCGCGAGAAGATATTGTCCTCGATAGAGAATAGCAAGCTTCAATCTTATGTTCTGCAGAAGTTTTACGCTGAAGACTCAGAGACATCGCGCCTGGAGCTGATGTTGCCATTGGTGGAAAACCAGAGGGATGCCGGCGTCGTTGAAAAACTGCACGCGTTCAAACATCAATTGCTGGAAGTGGTTCCTCAGGCGGTTTTGCAGAAATGTGAAACCATGTCTCAGGTGGAGAACATGCCATTTCCCGCGGCAGCGCAATTTTCGCAATTGCCCCTCACGATCTAATTCTCAAGCTGTTAAAGTTGTTGCTCCCTAAACGAGCTTTCCAGGAGCGCAACATGTCAGCAGTTGAGAAAAAGCCTTATGGTTCGTGGGTTTCACCTCTGGCAGCCTCGCAAATTGCTGCCGGTGTAATCAAGGTCGGGCAGCCTCAATGGGATGGAGACGACCTCTACTGGCTCGAAGGTCGTCCTCTGGAAGGCGGGCGCAACGTAATTGTTCGGCGCTCTGCTGCAGGAAAAATCGAGGATATGATTCATGCGCCGTTCAATGCGCGAACCCGCGTTCATGAATATGGCGGCGGTGATTTCCTGGTCGCTGACGGGACGATTTATTTTTCCAATTTTGCCGATCAGCAGATTTATGTTTGTAGAGCAGGCTCGCAGCCGACCTACCTCGCCGGCAGCGATCGCACTCGCTTTGCCGATTACAATTTCGATCGCAAACGCAAGCTTCTTTTCTGTGTGATGGAAACACACGCCGAAACGGAACATGATGTAAAAAATTCGATTGTTTCAATAAACGAAAAGGGCGAGATCACGCCTGTGGCGGAGGGGTGCGACTTCTACGCATCTCCACGCGTGAGCCCGGACGGACGTTTTCTCTGCTACATGCAATGGAATCACCCCAACATGCCGTGGGATGAATGTGAGTTGCAACTGTGCGAACTGAACAGCGAAGGCAGAGTTTCCGCCGTAGAAAGAATAGCCGGAGGCAAGGAGTTGTCCGTGTCTTCGCCGCAGTGGGGCGCTGACGGCACTCTATTTTTCGTGAATGAAGAAACCGGATTCTGGAATCTCTACAAAATCGATGCGGAATATTTGACCGGTTCGCCCACCAAAGATCTTTACTCGAAAGCTGTCCCGGTTCTTAGTGAATCGCGCGAACATGGGCTTCCTGCCTGGGTATTCGGTATGTCCACGTACGCGCCTTTGAAAGACGGGAATGTTCTTCTTGCCGCAAACGATCGCGGGACATGGGAATTGCTGCTTCTGGAAAAAGATGGTGCCGGCGGACATAGGCCGTTGCGTATCAAGGCGCCCTACACATCTTTTGGCTACGTAAAGGCAGGCAATAAACAGGCTTCCATGTGCGCTGGGTCGCCTGAAACTTTCAATGCTCTCGTTTCTTTCGACTTGAAAGAACACACCTTCAATGTCGAACGCAATACAACCGAGATGCAGGTCGAGAAAAAATATATCTCGAAACCTCAGACTATTGAATTCGAAACCGCAGGCGGCAAGACAGCTTTCGCTTTTTTCTATCCGCCAAAGAATGAAGATTTTGAAACTCCAAAAGGAGAATTGCCGCCATTGATAGTATTCAGTCACGGCGGTCCGACCGGTCAGACATCAAATGATCTAAGATTGAGTGTCCAGTATTGGACCAGCCGGGGATTCGCAATTGTAGACGTCAATTATGGCGGCAGCACTGGCTTTGGAAGAGAGTACAGAGAAAGATTGAAACGCAATTGGGGCATTGTCGATATGCAAGATTGCGAAAATGCTGCTCGGTATTTGGCAAACAAAGGTCTTGTCGACAGGGAAAGAATGGCGATTGCAGGCGGTAGCGCCGGTGGTTACACGACGCTTTGCGCTCTGACCTTTGGCGAGATTTTTCGCGCCGGTGCAAGCCACTTCGGCGTCAGCGATCTGGAGGCTTTAGCCCTCGATACGCACAAATTCGAATCGCGCTATCTCGATCGCCTGGTCGGCGACTATCCGGCGGAAAAGGATATTTATACTCAGCGCTCGCCGATTCATCACACCGACAAACTCTCATGCCCGATCATCTTCTTGCAGGGCACGGAGGACAAAGTCGTGCCGCCATCGCAATCTGAGGCTATGGTAAAAGCGCTGGAGGAGAAGAAATTGCCGGTCGCGTATGTGTTGTTCGAAGGCGAGCAGCATGGGTTCAGGCAAGCGAAAAACATAGCGCGCGCGCTCGAAGCCGAGTTGTATTTCTACTCGCGTGTATTCGATTTCGAATTGGGAAATCCTGTCGAGCCCGTTGAAATCATCAACGAAGACGCGCTCACGAAGGT
>JADYYD010000365.1 GCA_020853845.1 Candidatus Melainabacteria bacterium | reverse complement strand
GTGCCGCCGCCGATTACGACTACGCGCGGACCTTTGGCTAAATGCCTTTTGCGGTAGAGAACATCCGGAATCGATTCGCGATCGTTCGGCAAATATGCGCCTACCACCGACATCGTCATTCTATATATGGCGATGCAAACAATCAGACCGCCGCTCACTATGACGATGATTCCGCTCGCCTTGTGCGGAACCAGCTCTGCTGCCTGCTCGAGAGTTTCGCGCAACAGCATTGTCGTGACGTGAACCGGATGATATCCGAGGAAAAGAAATATTCCAACGACGATAACAGTGATGCCGGCAAGAATAATCACAATCCAGCGTTTCAAGCCGGGCAGCATCATGCGCGCGATTTTCGAATTGAATGTGCCCTTCATCGCGCGCCCTCCCGGTGCTGTCCGGAATGGCGATTCCTGCCACCATCGGCGGTGATGTCCGCAGCTTCATCCAGTTCGCGATGCATGACTCGAACGTGGGCTTCTGGGAAATATCGCGCCAAAGAAAGAGCGATGTTTTCCGCGATGGTCGTCGAACGGTGCTGTCCGCCCGTGCAGCCGAAAGCGATTGTGAAATGCTTCACTTTGGCATGATTGAACTGCGGAATGATCTTGACCGTCAGATCAAGTATCGATGTGAGAAAATCTTGAGCAGGCTGCTGCTCTAAAACATAGGCCTGAACTGCTTTGTCGAGCCCGGTCAGGGGGCGCAGTTCTTCCACCCAATACGGGTTTTTCAAAAATCGCACGTCGAAAACAGCGTTGGCGTTGGGCGCATCGCCGCGTTTGTAGCCGAAGGACATGACCGTCACTTCCAGGCGGTCGGTTTCGGCGCCATTGGTGTCGTTATGCTTCACTGCTTCCGTTTCCGGCGATTTATTCATGGTTCACTGCTGTTCTCAAACACCTGAAGTATATGGGGATTGCTCAGTGCTTTGCAAATCGCCCGCACTGTCCGACAAATCAGACGTTGGCGACGTGGCGCCGGCTTCTTTATATAAAGTATGCAAATTCTGCACCCACTGAGCTGCATGCTTGCTGTTCAGAACATCGTTGAGCCCTTGTGCAGAGCACGTTTCCGCCGTCCAGCCAGCGGCCAATTGTATGGAGGCAACAGCATGTCTGCAATATCCGCAAACAACCTTGTGACCGTCTGCAGCGACTTTCCAACTAGCTGTATTACCGCCGACATTCAAGGATGAAAGATATTTGTCCGGCTGAGACAAGCCCAATTTGAGTGCGTATTTCCGCAGCCTGTGAACCCAGTTTCTGACCAGATCCGCAGGCGTTGTCAGCGCTCCCTGGACGAGATGTATTGGTTTGAGAAACATAGTGAACTCGTTGGAGCCTGTGCTCTTCTAACCGACAACCGGTGTCTTGTCCTTGTCGGGGATCTTGATTGTCGCGCCCGCGCCTTGATTGGAATTGGCGAGTTCCAGCTCCAATTCCAGAGCCTCCACATCGCCGGCGATGAAGCCGTTTTTGACCAATTCGAGATCGGCTGCAGTGGGCGAAACTGCTTTATTGATAAACAGTTCGCCATCCAGGTGGTCGATTTCATGCTGGATTGCGCGGCAAAGAAGGTCGCCCTGTGCCACCATTTTTACGTCTTTGCCTGAAAGGTTTTGGTATTTCACGACGATACGGTCGAAGCGACGCACCTCGAAAAAGACGTTCGGGAAGCTCAGGCAGCCTTCCAGCCCGATAAGCGATCCTTCTTTCTCCACGATTTGCGGATTGATGAATACAATCGGCGTGTTCGGCTCGTCCTCGCCCGATACGTCAATAACCATAATGCGCTTCGAAACACCGACTTGCGGGGCCGCCAGACCGACGCCGTTTTCCTCGTACATCGTCTCGAGCATGTCATTGGCCAGTTTGCGCACGGAAGAATCAAAGGTGGTCACCTTCTTGGCCTTCTGCATTAAGACCTGCTCTGGGTAATACTTCAACCGCAGCTTAGCCATTTAAAGGAAACCTCCTGTCGCCCGCCCGCGCCGGCCTTGGGTCGTGAAACCTTGCCCAATTGGGCATCTTCAGAGATATTACCATATTCTTGGCATGATTCGGGCGAGAAAGTCCGGCATGAAAAGGAGTGTTGAGCGTTTTTGCCGGTCACTTCATGCAAATGTGAAGCCCGGCGCAGCACAGGTAAACCTTGTGCGCGCTGGCCGCCACCAATTGATTAGTCTCTCCTAATAGATCGCGATATGAGCGCGCCAGTGCGTTTTCCGGAACTATGCCCGAGCCCACTTCGTTGGTTACCGCCAGAAATTGTGTGTGCGGCTGCTTTTCCATTGCCGACAGAACTGTGTTTATCTCTTTGAGAACAGCATCGCGCGCCTCCAGCATCCGGGTGCCTTCGCCGTTTGTTTTGAGCAGAATATTCGAAACCAGAAGCGAAATGCAGTCGATGATGCAAGTCTGATTCTCGGATTCGAAGTCGAGAATCACCGTGCTCAAGCTGAAAGGTGACTCCACTGTTCGCCATTCCTGGGGGCGTCTCGAGCGGTGCAAATCGATGCGCATGACCGTTTCTGCGTCGTCATGCATCTCTTCCATGGTGGCAAGATATACGACCGGATTATTCGAGCTTTTGGCAAACTTCTCAGCCAGCAAAGATTTACCTGAGCGGGCGCCGCCCGTAATCAGGGTGAGGTTCTTAAGATCCATTGGCCTTGCGGTATTAGACAATTTTTCAATTCTCCTGGCGCCGGCTTTGCTTTGAAACCGCTCATGTTTGTTATCTTTGAGTTGAAGCAATTAGTATGCCTGCCGGCAAGTTGCATTGTCCATCTCAACAGTTTTTAAGTTACAGAAGCTCGCATAGTGACGGATAAACGAGTGACCGACTCAAACAGATTCAACCAGGGCAACGGCGCTGATCGAAACGCGCGTTCCGCCCGTGCCGGCCGAGGCGGCGCCGGGCTTTCCAGTACCGTCAATTCGCAGCGCGCTCTCAACGAGATGTATCAGCATTTCATGGTTGGATATGTGCGGCGTATTAACGAAGCCACTCTCAATGTCACCATAGGCGGAGTCAGGATCGGATCGGCAAAATACACGCGCCTGGCGCAAATCAACCTGAAGTCGCGCATCATCACCTTTTCCAGGCATGCTATCGAAAATGTGCCTGAGCGCGGCAGAAGATATCTTGTCTTGCACGAACTCTCGCACGTTCTGGAAGCCAGTCACAACAAAAAATTCTGGTCGCACGTGGAGCGCTATGAGCCTGAATATCAGGCGATCGGCAAGGAACTAGACAGAGCCTTCAAACGCAATGTGCGCGAAGATATGAAAGCGAGGGCCGACGAGGATATTGCGGCCGCCGGAACCGCCGGAGAAAAACTCGAGCAGCTCAAAGGAATTGCAACGCCCCGTCTGATGGGCGGCTATGCAAAAGGCAAAGACAGAGTACTTGATGTCAGCAACGCCGGAGGCGGCGGCGTGAACGGCGACTCCTTGCTTATTCACGGTCGCCAGGCGCAAGCGATTTTCGACGCGGATGAAGAGGACGACGAGTCCTATATCTGCATGGAAGACGAATTCGGCATGTACGATGAAAGCGGCATTATCAGCGGCGGCTCGGCGTTTGGCGGCGATTATGACAATATCGTCGCTCAAGATTTCGAATGAACCGACAATTGCCTGCCAGGTTGCAAAGCTGTCGTCGTCAAGTGACCTTCCGGCATTTTGCGCCTGTCTTCGAACCTTTAGTGTTAAGCCTCTTGTAAAGCTTTTCCGTGGCGCGTGTATTTGCTTTAACGCTCGAAAGCATATCCTGAGCGCTGTCTTCGCCGAAAACGCATACTAATTTATTATCAGGAAGGTGGCTAAAAACCACGCGGCAGCGCGGGATAGGCGCTAGAATGACGGTTTGAATTAGGCATGGAACGCAGACAGTGCGGTCCCAAGTGTAGGAATTGAAACCGCAAATGAATAGACGAAGAGTGGTGGTTACTGGCATCGGAGCCGTTACTCCAATCGGCATAGGCCGTGAGGACGTATGGAAAGCATTGCTGGCTGGAAAAAGCGGTGTCAAACGCATCTCTCATTTCGATCCGGGCGAAATTGGTCTGGATGTTCAAATTGCTGCCGAAGTGCAGGGTTTCAACATTGCTGACTTCTTCCCGGACAAACGCAAGGTCGGCTCGATGCTCAAGGAAATGGACAGAGTAACGCTCTTTTCCATGACCGCCGCCAAGCAAGCGCTGGAAGATGCGCGTCTGGAAATCAAAAACACTGTCGCTGAGCGCGTAGGAACTTTCATTGGCACCGGCGTCGGTGGTTTGATCACCACCACTGGAGACCACATCAAATTGATGGCCGGCGGTCCCAAAAAGATTGGTTTGCGCTCTATTATTCGTTTGATGCCCAATGCATCGTCCGGTCAAGTTGCCATTGAATATGGTGCCAAAGGTCGCGCGAAGAATGATTCCACCGCCTGCGCCAGCGGTCTCGATTCATTGCTCGATGCATTCATGTACATTCAAAGCAATCGCGCCGACGTCATGATTTCGGGCGGTTCTGAAGCCTGCATCAATCAGTTCAGTGTTGCTTCTTTCAATAACATGATGGCTCTTTCGAAGAGAAATGACGATCCGGAATCCGCATCTCGTCCATTCACTTCGGACAGAGATGGTTTTGTCATCGGAGAAGGTTCCGTTGTTCTCATCCTTGAGGAATTGGAACACGCACTCAAGCGCAATGCGCCTATCTATGCCGAAATCGTCGGCGGCGGTGCATCATGCGATGCAACGCACATCGTTGCCCCGGATGAATTCGGAGAAGGCGCTGCCAGAGCCATCAGCGAAGCCCTGAGAGATGCTGAAATCGATCCGACCGCCATTGATTACATCAATGCCCACGGCACATCGACGCCGCTCAATGACGAGCGCGAAACGCTGGCAATCAAGAAAGTCTTCAAGGAACATGCTTACAAAGTCGCGGTATCCAGCACCAAGTCGATGGTCGGCCATTTGCTCGGTGGCGCCGGCGCAATCGGTGCAGCCGCTACAGCACTGACACTTTTCGAACAGAAGATCCACCCCACTATCAATTACGGAACTCCCGATCCGAAGTGCGATCTCGACTATGTTCCCAACGTGTACAGGCAGGGCAACGTCAAGCATGCACTTTGCGAAGCGCTTGGATTCGGCGGGCACAACACAGTGCTCGTGATGAAAGCCTACGCCTAGTTAGAACTAGACAGTAGCGGAAGTCTGTTGTTGCTGCTCGTCTTGATTTGCAGTTTGCTGGCTGGCTACTTGCAGGGCCGCGTTGGGATCGTTGGTATTGGCAGCGGCCTGCGCTACTGCACCGCCAGGGCTGACGCCGTCGTTCTCTGGATTGTTTTCCATCTGTTTGAAATTGCCGTAAACGTTTTGTCCACCTTGCTCAGAGCCTGTGTACTTGCGCCCGCTGTTCCAGGTGACGACATTCTGCCAGGGCTTGGTGGAGCCAGGAGTGTAAGCGGCCATCATATTCTGTGACGACGTGCCGTAGGGAGTGGCTCTCAGACCGCTCTGATTGTATGCCATGCTGGCGCTCATATCTTTGATCTTGCCGATGTCGAAGTTGGTCGTCGCCGGCTTTCTCTTGTTGGCTTCGTCGATATTATTGTTGTTTGTGGTTCCACGCACCCTTTGTCCTTGCGGAGTGAAAATGGTTTGCACTACTTCTTGAGCCGGCAGAGCACCGGGACCTCTGGCAGGACCCATAGCGTTGCCGTACTGAACCAGATTGTCGTGCTCTTTCTTTTTGCGCAGTTCGCCGATGGACAGATTTTCTTCACTGCGGCTCCAGACTGCTTGTGATTGAGCATTTTCACTGGTGCGCTCGGCGATAATCTGCCTGATTTTTTCTCTCAGTGCATCGACTTGCGCTTGATCCTTTCCTTCGATGTATTGAGCGATGCGCTTGGCGAGCTCGTCATGAACAGCCTTCTTCTCAACCGAATTGGTGGCGGCGAGTTCTCTTTCCATCAATTCGGCGATTTCATATGGAGCCATCATCTCTGCATGCAGAGTGTCTTGGGCTCTGTTGTAGAAAGATTTGAAGCCCATGTAGGCGATGCCGGCGCTCACGCCTAGCTCGATCACGTCTTTGAGAAGCTTGCGGTTGAGCGCCTCTTCAGCCAGCGTCGGATTGGTGAATCGAGCAAAGCGATCCTGTGTCAAACCTCTGACAGCGAATTTGCTGCCCGGCTCAAAGGATGCGCTGTTGTAGCGAAGGGATTCGCGCAAGAACTCAGTCTTGTTGCTGACCAGACCGGCCACTTCTCTGAATTCAGTGCCGGCGGAAATCGTCTTGTTGCCGAGGAAGCCTTGTTCTCTTATGACGCGAGCGGCCCGTGCGTCTAGCACTGTATCGCGGATATCCAGGACGGCAGAGCGCAGATTGTTCGGAGCAATCTGATGCAAATTGGCCAGATGATTTAGAGAAGTGTTGTAGGCATTGACGCTGGGCGAATTGACTGCATTTGCGAAAGCCTGGAACTGATTTTTTTGAGCCGCCGCAACAGTACCGGCCATCTCATCGAGTTTGGCTACTTCTGCTTTGAGAGTCTGGAGTGCGGCACCTTGTACTGCGTCATCCGTTGTCTGCGCGGCTAATTTCTTAGCTGCTTCATTGACTGCACCAATGTTGCCGCCGTTATCACTAAAGTTTTGCAGCGCTTTTCTAAACTCAACGGCTGCCTCATGCGCTGCGGAGTCTGCTTGAAGACCCAGTTTTTGCAGAGCTTCGTCGGAGATGTTCTTGGTCTCGCGAATGCCCGCGGAGGCGCGTTGGGCGGCGGTCATTTGACCCGCGTCATCCAGTGCTTTTACTCTGTTCCTGAGCGCTAATGCGCTGGCATCGTCAAGTTGTGATTTCGCTATGAACGCTTCCAGTTCTGCCCGTTTTGCAGCAGCTCGTGCAGCATCATCCGCCGAGTGCAGTTTGATCAAGTCGTCGGACATTGTCTTGATTTGCGCTCTGGCTGCATCATCAAGTTTTGTCGACAGGTTGTCTACCGTGCCGGCCAGGGCGCGACTGGTTTGCTCTATATTGTTCAAACTGCGCACGGCCGTTGCCGACTCGCCAAGATTTCTGGCGTCGTCGGTCAATTTTGCCACCAGATTTTTGCTTTCGTTGCCTGCCATTCTTGCTTCGATGGCTGCAATTCTTGCTTTGTT
>JADYYD010000364.1 GCA_020853845.1 Candidatus Melainabacteria bacterium | reverse complement strand
GTCCGCAAGCAGGTTATCCCGGCTTGGAGCGCCAAGATCAAGGTTCCACACCGCTCCTGGATTCCCATGGACAAACCGAGAGAAGTTCTCTTGTGCGTTCATGGTCTTGGTTTCAGCAGCGAGTCGTTTGATGAATTCGGCAGAACCATGGCATCGCGCGGTTTTGCGGTTTATGCAGTGGACGTCAGAGGCTTTGGCGCCTGGCTGAACAAACGGGAAGGCAATCACGTCGACTTCGATTCCTGCCTGAATGACATCGAAGCCGCTCTCAAGAACCTGCGCAAAGCTTATCCTGGAGTACCTATCTTTCTGGTTGGTGAGTCAATGGGTGGCGCAATCGCGATGCGCGCCGCATCTCGCTATCCGGCGTTGTGCAACGGGCTGATCTCTTCCGTTCCGTCCAGCGAGCGCTACGGCAGCCTGACATCCAAAATGCATGTCGGTCTCAGATATATCGAGAACAAAGACAAGCCTATGGATGTCGGAACCACCGTTGTCGAACGGGCAACCGCGAACCCAAAATTGCAAAAGAGAATGTTGGCTGACAAAGACAACCGAATGGAATTAACTCCCAAAGAGCTCAAGCAATTCAATGATTTCATGAAGGGCAATTTTGACGCCGCTGCATTAATCGAAAAAATGCCGGTCCTTCTTCTGGCAGGATTCAAAGACAAATTGGTCAAGCCGGAAGGGACTATCGAACTTTTCAACGGGCTTTCAACGCCTGACAAGCTGTTGATGGTAATCGGCGACGGCGAGCATCTTTTGCTCGAAGAGAATCAATTGACCGATCAACTGGCCCAAATGCTGGTTATATGGATAACAAATGAATCGCGCTCGCGCGCCCCTGGTGTAACGGCGCACGAATAGTCCGCCAAAGGCAAGCAACAGTAGAAAAAACTCCTCCCATCTGGGAGGAGTTTCTCTTAGCCGGTTTCTCTGGCTAGCCTCGGCAGCTAACTTTCTAAACTTTGCGACTAGTTCTTTTCGACGCGCTTTTCGAGCTTGTACTTCTTGATTGCCACACTGATTTTATTGAGGTCGGCTTCTAGATCGCTCTTATTGGCATCAGTGAGATTGCCGTCCTCAGCCTTTGTTTTCATCTTCTTCTTTTTGCGAGCCACATCGGCGAGGTCGCTGCGCAGACTATCAGCTTCTTTTTTCGTAAGTTGCTTGCCCTTCTGTCCCTCATTGATGTCAATCATCAATTGAGCCTGGCGAGCGTCAATTGTCCACACTTTTCCCTTGGCAGTAACCGGAGAGGCGCTCAAACAGAGTGAAAGGGCAAGAGCCGCGAGAAATGCATGTTTCATAATTCGTTGTTTACCGCAAAAGGGGCACGCACAGGACAAACAGAATACTACAGTTAGTTTGATAATAGGTAATCAGCGCAGTTTAAACACCACAGGACCGTATCGAAGTATTCGACACCCGGGATAGGCATTCGCATCGTTGGGTTTCATTGGGCAAACGATGATGCTGGGCTCCTGGTTGGGTTTTATTCCTACGGTCCTATTGATGATTGATTTCATCTACCTTTCCTTTCTCGAAGAAAAAGTTTTGATAGACGGGCTCCCCGGTTACAAAGCTTACATGGCTCGCGTCAAATCGCGATGGATACCGGGACTTTTCCAGTGGCTTAAAAACTGGCGCACCATATATGGAGCGCTAATTTATTGCGCCCATTCGGCCGCTTTGATAGTCTTTCAAAGCCTGCACGATCTCATTTTGCGTGTTCATCACAAACGGACCGTACCTCGCTACCGGCTCCGACAGAGGCATTCCGCCCAAGATCAAAACGCTAAGCGGCTCATTTTCCGAAGCCTGAAGGAAAACATTCTCGGCATCATTTTCGAACAACACCAGTTGATCGGTTTCAGCAGCCAAACCTTCATTCCCAAAACATCCTTTGCCTTCGACAATATAGGCAAACGTATTGTATTGCGGCGGGATTGGCTGGCTGAGCGATGCTCCAGGCTGAAGTTTCACATGCAGAAATGTGATCGGTGTGCGAGTATCGATTACCGCTTCCTTGTCCATCGACTTTCCGGCAATTACTTTCACCCAGACTTTTCCGTCTTCACTCTCGTATATCGGAATATTTGCTGATGGAATGTCTTGATAGCGGGGCGCCATCATTTTCTCTTTTGCAGGCAAGTTGACCCAGATTTGAAAACCGTGCAGTCGTCCCCCGTTCTCGAGAAGCTCTTCATCAGGCATTTCCGAATGAACGACACCTTGTCCTGCCGTCATCCATTGCACATCGCCGGGACCGATAACACCGGAATTACCGGCAGAATCTTTGTGAACAAAATGCCCTTCCAGCATGTACGTCACTGTCTCAAAACCGCGGTGCGGATGATCGGGTGCGCCTTTAGCCGCTCCCGGAGCCAGAGTGACAGGCTCCATATGATCCAGTAACAAAAATGGATCAACCAGACTGAGTGATTTTGTGGGGAAAGGTCTTCTCACTGCAAAGCCCGCGCCTTCCCTGGTGGCAATCGCCGTAACTATTTCTCTTATTGTTCTGCTTTTTGTTGAGCTATTTTCCGTGCTTTGATTTTTCATGATTTCACCTTCACTGGAAGGAGCTATTCCGCCGTTCTAAGCCGGTCTGCTCCCGTTCCCAGTTTTTTCAATAGGGCTACCAACTGGCTCTGCTCGTCTTTTGTAAGAGGCGAAACCGCCAGTTCAAGATGTTTTCGGTGCTCAAAGAAGGCAAGTTTGATTTGCTTTGTGCCCTCTTTCGTAAGGCTGACAATGCGCACCCGTCTGTCAGTGGGCGAATCCAAACGCTCTACCAATCCTTTCTGCTCGAGGCGGTCAACCGCAGTGGTGATTGATCCGCTTGTGAGCAAGACCTTTTTGCCAATTGTGTTTACCGGCAAAGGACCTTTGTGCAACAGCACTTCAAGAACGGCAAAGTCAGTCAAACTCATGCCCATGGTGGCAATGCTAGCCAGAGCGTGTGTCTCGACCGAACGCTCTGATTTCCAGAGCGACAGCCAAACTTTCATTCCTAATTCGTCTTCTTCATTCATTTTCTTGATCTCAAGTATCTTGATTTCAAGATATCCGATCGATAAGGCAACGTCAATCAGGCACTTTAAGGATACCGACCAATCAGTCTGATACCGATGAAAAGTCTCGAAAGCCTCACCTGTTGGGGCATGGTTAAGACGTTCGCCGGAGGTTTATCATGGGTATGTAGTGGACAGTCCACGTTTAATATTTGGGGTAAAAGGCGCAATGGCAAAGGGATTGCCTGGTCAGGATCTGGATGACGATCTTGATGTCCAGAAGCAGCAGAAGACGACGCCCAAACGTCCGCGCCTATATAAGGTATTGCTCCACAATGACGATTTCACAACAATGGAATTCGTAGTTGAGATCCTGCGCGTCGTTTTCCACAAAAACGATAATGACGCGGTTAAGATTATGTTAGCGGTACACCAGCAAGGCATTGGGGTTGCTGGCGTTTACCCATTCGAGATTGCCGAAGCGAAATGCTCCAAAGTCGCTGAGTTAGCCCAATTGAACGAATTTCCACTCCTCTGCACGACCGAAGAAGAATAGCCGAATGATTTCCAAGGAATTACAAGACACTCTCAATCTTGCACTCGGCGAGGCTGCAAAAAGGCGTCATGAATATCTGACCCTCGAGCATTTGCTTTACGCGTTGCTTGAAGACAAGGGTGCATGCGACATCATCAAGGCATGTGGTGGCAGCGTCCAAAACATTCGTGCAGAGCTGGATAAGTTTCTCAACGAGAATATGGAAGAGCTTCCCAACGGCATCGAAGCAATGCCGTCCTACACTTCCGCCCTGGAACGCGTATTGACCAGAGCTTACATGCAGGCGGAATCGTCCGCACAAACCACCATAGACAGTGGCAACGTACTGGCCGCTATGTTTCAGGAGAAGCGTTCCCACTCCGTTTACATTCTAGAAAAAGAAGGAATTACACGCCTCGACGTACTTTCCTATATTTCACATGGCATATCGAAAGTCGAAGAGGGACGCGGCAAAAGCAAAACGCAGATGCCCGGCGAAGAGATGGACGGCGAGTCCGAAGAGGAAGGCGCAAGAGAAAATGGCGATCCGCTGGCAGCCTACACAACCAATCTGATTGAGCGTGCCTCGAAGGCGAAAATTGATCCTCTTATAGGCAGAGAAAATGAAGTAAAACGCACAATTCAAATTTTGTGCCGCCGCAGGAAGAACAATCCAGTTTATGTCGGTGATCCGGGTGTTGGTAAAACAGCAATTGCGGAAGGCCTGGCGCTAAAAATTCAGCGCGGCGAAGTGCCAAGTGCGCTGAAAGATTGCCAGGTCTACTCTCTGGACATGGGCGCACTTCTTGCCGGAACCAGATATCGAGGACAATTCGAACAGCGTCTTAAAACCGTAATCAAAGCCTTGCAAGAAATTCCAGGCGTTATTTTGTTTATCGACGAAATTCACACAATTGTCGGTGCCGGCGCGGTAAGCGGCGGCAGCATGGACGCATCCAATATTTTGAAACCGGCTTTGGCATCAGGCGAACTGCGCTGCATCGGTGCCACCACTTATCCAGAGTTCAAGCAAGCATTCGATAAAGACAAAGCGCTTGCGCGCCGCTTTCAAAAAGTCGATATTTCTGAGCCTTCAGTGGAAGACACGATCAAGATTCTCGAAGGACTTAAATCGTATTACGAGGAGCACCACGGTGTCACCTATACCGATGATGCTGTCAGACAAGCCGCAGAGCTGGCGGCCAAGCACGTCAACGACAGCTTTTTGCCGGACAAAGCGATTGACGTAATGGACGAAGTCGGCGCATCCGTCAAATTGATGGAAGAGAAGGATCGTCCGTCAAAAGTGATTACTGTTCACGATGTGGAACTGGTTGTCGCATCGATGGCAAAGATACCGCCGAAGTCCGTGTCCGGTTCGGACAAAGAAAAACTCCAGCATCTCGAGAAAGAACTGAAGGGCGTTCTCTACGGACAAGACCACGCTGTCGAGCAAGTAG
>JADYYD010000363.1 GCA_020853845.1 Candidatus Melainabacteria bacterium | reverse complement strand
TTTGGAATATCTTTTTGTCCGACGTAAATCGAGAGTAAATGGTCAGCTTGTGCGCCGTGGTATTGAGAGAAAAGAGTTTTGAGAAAGTGACCTGAGGCTCGACGGTGACGGCTTCCAGCTTGTCCCAGGCGATTGGTTTTGCCAGACGCCAGAGCTTTACGCCGTTGGGTCCGACGGTAACGCCCTGCACCAAAAATCGCATCGCCTGCAAAATGCCGAGAAAGCCTACGAACCACAGTACTGCGGCGGAAACCCAGATGCCGATTAAGCCAAGCAACCAGCCCAAAGCAGATGTCGCGCCCGGCAGCAATGCCACCGCATCCGGTATCGCCAAAAGTGACGCGATCAGTACCGAGCTGCCTTGCGCAAGTTTCGCCAGGCATTGAGAGTCAATGGCAAAGAGTTCCACGCCATCGGTTGCATTATCGGACTGCCCCGCGGGTCCGAATTCATGGGCAGGCACCGGGTCTGCGGATTGTTTCAGGTGACCATCGGGTTCCATAATGATCGATATAGATCGAAGTGCTTTCGGGGAATGTAGTTTTGGGGCGTGGGACGGTTTGGTCTTGACTGCGGGTTACCAAACGAACCCACTTGAAAACCGGGGTCAGTATAGGTACATTACAAATTTCCACATACTGATAACTAACCCCTTTCCTGAACATTAAACACCTGCTAGATTCGTTAAGCAATTAATGGCGAGACGGACCAAGAACTTGTGTCAGATAACTCGCAAATTCTGATCTAAGAGCCAAAATCGGTTGCTCTGTCAGGCTTGTAGAGATGAACAAGCATTAGGGAAATAGATTAGAATAAAGCAGAATTGAACGGAGGTTAAGGAAACGTGGCAGTAGGCAGCGAAGTAAGTTCGTTGAAAATCCTCATCATCGAGGATGATGTCAACATCGCTCGATTGATTGAACTCGAGCTCGGCTACGAGGGCTATCAGGTCTCCGTGGCGCACGAAGGCAATCAAGGCATTGACCTCTTCAAAAAGGATCAACCGGACCTGGTTCTGCTCGACGTAATGCTTCCCGGTCTCGACGGCATTGAAGTTTGCAAGAGATTGAGAGCCATGTCGAAAGTGCCGGTCATCATGCTCACAGCTAAAGACGGCGTAGGCGACAGAGTACAAGGTCTCGACAGCGGCGCTGATGACTACTTGACCAAGCCGTTCGCAACAGAAGAATTGCTTGCTCGTATAAGAGCAGTCATGAGACGCAAGCCTCAAGAAGGCATCCTCACCTATTCGGATCTGTGGATGGACCAGCTCAACCGCATCGTCAAGCGCGGTGAAAAACAGCTCGATCTCAGAGCCAAAGAATTCGACCTGCTCAGACTTTTCATGCAATATCCGGAGCAAGTTCTCTCCAGAGAGTTCATCTTCGACAAAGTCTGGGGCTATGACTTCATCGGCGAATCGAACGTCATCGAAGTCTACATCCGTTATCTGCGCTCCAAACTGGAAGACGGCAACACCAAGCGTCTAATTCAAACAGTACGCGGCGAAGGCTACGTATTGCGCGAAGAAGAACCTTCCAGATAACAACCCTATCAATCGATAGCGGCATAGAAAGCGACAGTTTTGTAAGGGCGGCGCCGGCGTCGCCCTTATTCTTTGGAACTTGATTTTTTACGCAAGCAGATTCTGCGCAAGAGATTCTACGCAAGCCGATCTTGCCGTTCTTGAATAATGAAGCGCAGTCGAGTTTGCACATCAGGAGCCAGCATTTGCAGCGTCTTTAAAGCGCGGCAGCGAATATAAGGGTTGTCGTCTTGAGTGAGTTCAACAAGGATGTCCTCAGGCATATGAGGATTTTCGGCTACACCATAACGCACGTCCATATCCGGATCTGACGAAAGCGCAGCGAGAATTTCCTGCGGCGTGCCAATGTTCTCCGCTACCGCCAGTCGAACATCCGCCTGCGTGTCCTCTGCCAGTTTGCGCAGCGTCTCCACAGGAGTCCTGGGATTGAGCGCAACATGGCGTCGCAGCACGGCCGAATCGTCCGCGGCCAAACGCTCCAATACTTGACGCGGCGTATTTGGATTGCTGGCAACTACTCTGCGAACATGCAAAGCATCAAATTCCGAAGTGACATAGATTGGCTGTTTTCGACCGGCACTTTCCGACTGTTGCGTACTTTCCGTTTGGTCCTTACTGCTTGCACCAGAGTCTCCAGATTCCATTCGTTTTGCCGTTGCCATCAGGCACCTCCACAAACAATGAATCTGAGCTGACAAGGCAGCTCGCTTTTAATCAGTCACCGAAATAGGTTTTCCCATAAAGAAAGCACCGGTACCAGGCGCGAAATTGTAAAGCGACCAAGTAGGCTGCCAGTCACGATTTTGCCGGCGATTATTACGGAAAATGGGTTTACCAGAGTGCTTTAACAGGAAAACACCATTTTCAGTGGGCAAAACCGCATGAAAAATTCGAAGAATTGCCAAGAAGGTACACCTATAGGCCTTGCGCTTGTCAAGAGTGTAAAGTTATGATAACGCAGGATGATTTACATCTAACCAACGCGATTCGCGTTTGAGGAAATTGCGCCACATCTCTGCTCAGGTAACCGAATGACAGCGACGACATTAACCCAGCCGATGGCAGTTGCCCCTCAAAGGCAGCAAGCTCATTATTTTGAAGAGATCCTGACGCAGTCAGGCGGTGCGCAGTGGACATTGTCACTGCCGCCACAACTCAAGTCACATCAGCACGAATTAGAATCGCTACTCTCGAAAGTATTCCGAGGACGTTGCTCGCCGGAGAATTTGCCGCTGGCACAACAGCTCTCGCTCAACTGGTGCATGTCGAAGTGCCGCCAGGCAGGCTTGTCTTTTGACGATTGCATTCGCTAATCGCACTGAATTACGCTGAGATTTTCAACTTGCGCTGAAGCAGACCGATTACGTGGATGCTTCGCCGTCACCTTCGATTCCGGCAGGTTCGACAATCGGGCTGACGGAAACGACTGAATCGTCTTCACCAAGCTGTTGAATGCGAACACCTGTCGCCATGCGGCCTTGCGAGCTGATCTCGTCAACCGACTGCCTGACGACAATACCGTTGGCAGTGGCGATAACGATTTGTTCGCCGCTGACAGTTACGCGTAAAGCAGCCAATCGAGACTGAGCGTTCTTGAACTTGGTTGCGATAAGTCCGATACCGCCTCTGCCCTGTTGTCTGAATTCGTCCAATTTGACGCGTTTTCCAAATCCATCGTTGGTGATGACGAGAACATATGCATCATCGGCAGCTTCGGTGACATCGAAGCCGACAATCTTGTCGCCGTCTCTCAATGTAATCGCACGCACACCGCGGGCGGTGCGGCCCATCGGGCGCAATTCTTCTTCCGAGTAGCGAATGCACATACCGTCGCCGGTTCCGATGATGACATCGGACTTGCCGTTGGATGGGCGCACCCAGCCGAGTTGATCGCCATCGCCGAGTGTGATGGCGATGATGCCGGAGCGGCGAATGTTGGCAAAGTCGGACATCTGCACTTTCTTGATGTAAGCCAGACGAGTGACCATGACCAGATATGAGTCTTCGCGGAATTCGGAAACCGGGATAACGGCAGTTACCGTTTCATCCTGACTGATCGGCAGCAAGTTAACGAGCGCCAATCCACGAGCGGTTCTTCCACCTTCCGGCAGATCCATGACTTCAAGAGAATAGACCTGACCGCCGGAGGTAAACACAAGCAAGCGATCGTGCATGTTGGCGGTAAAGAAGTGCTGGAGGTCGTCCTCTTCCCTCGTCTTCATACCGGTGACGCCGCGAGTGTTGCGTTTCTGGCGCTTGAACGAATCAAGCGGAATACGCTTGACGTAATTCTGCTGCGTGATGAACACAGCCATCGGCTCGTTGGGGATGAGGTCTTTGTTGGAAAGCTCCGTGGCTCCGCTAGCCTCGATGCGGGTGCGGCGCGGATCTTTCTCTCCGCCGAACTTCGCTTTGATTTCGTTAAGCTCGGTCTTGATGATATCGAGCACCATTTGACGGCTGGCGAGAATATCTTTGTAGTTGGCGATTTTCTTTTGCAGTTCGTCGTATTCGCCCTGAATCTTGCCGCGCTCCAATCCTGTCAACCGGCGCAATTGCATCTCGAGGATTGCATTGGCTTGATCTTCAGAAAGCTTGAAGGCTTTGATCAACGCATTGCGCGCCTCTTCGGTCGAATTCGAATCACGAATCAGCTTGATGACCTTATCGATATTTTCGAGGGCTTTGAGATAGCCTTCCAAGATGTGAGCTCTGTGCTCGGCTTTCTTGAGGAGGTATTCGGTACGCCGCGTAACGACTTCGATTCTGTGGTCGATGAACTCTTGCAGAATGTTCGCAAGCGGCAGAGTCATCGGTCTGAATTGATCGGCGGCACCGGTCTTCTTGTTGCGCACAAGCGCCAGCGTATTGACCGGGAAAGACTGCTGCAATTGCGTGAACTTATACAGGTTGTTGAGCACAACATCCGGATGAGCGTCACGCTTCAATTCGATGACGACGCGAATGCCGTGGCGGTTTGTCTCATCGCAAACATCACTGATGCCGGTCAGTTTTTCATCGCGCACCAAATCAGCAACACGCTTGGCAAATGCTTCCGGACCGACCGTGTAAGGAAGCGATGTGACGACGATACCCATGCGCTGCTGCCTGCCGCCGCTGCCGGGAATTTGTTCGATGGTGGCTTCACCGCGAACCGGAATCGATCCTCTTCCTGTTTCAAATGCTTCTTCAACACCTTCGGTGCCCATGATCACACCGCCGGACGGGAAGTCCGGTCCCTTGATCCACTGCATCAACTCTTTGGAAGTAAGGTCGGGATTGTCGATTTTGGCAATCGTGCCATCCAAAACTTCAGTCAGGTTGTGAGGAGGAATATTGGTGGCCATGCCCACTGCGATACCGGTCGAGCCGTTCAACAGAAGAGTGGGAACCTTGGAAGGAAGCACGATCGGCTCGCGCTTGCTGTCGTCGAAGTTGCCTCTGGTGTCGACTGTTTCAGCATCGATATCGGCAAGCATTTCCATGGCGAGAGGAGCCAATCTGGCTTCCGTATATCGCATCGCCGCCGCCGGGTTATCGAGGTCGCCGAAATTGCCGTGACCATCAACGATGACGTAGCGGCTGGAGCCAGGCTGCGCCATACGCACGAGTGATTCATAAATAGCCGAGTCGCCGTGCGGGTGGTAATTACCCATCACGTATCCGACTGTCTTGGCTGACTTCTGATAGCGCTGTGTAGGGTCCAGACCGCTCTCATACATACCGTAGATGATGCGGCGGTGCACCGGCTTCAAGCCGTCGCGCACATCGGGAATGGCTCGGCTGACGATTACCGACATCGCATAGTCGATGAATGACTTGCGCATTTCGTCCCGTACTTCAATCGGAACGATTCTTTCTCCAGATCCGCCGCCTGAAGGATTTGTCGGTTCAGCCACCTGTTCTTACTCCCTGAGATCGTCGCCGCTTTGTTTCGGTCGCGTTTGGAACTCTGATTTCATGCGCGTTTTGGCGACGCTATTGCAACGCGCGCATCGATCCCCAAACATATCAGCGCTAAGTATAACATGCTGGTATATTCAAGTCCCGGTGCGGCTTTCGCTTAATTCGCATCAAGGTTCAAAGCGTAGAAATTCTTAACGAAACTTCCTATATATCCCACTTGGCACCCGCATGTCTTACGATTGATTCTCTGTCCCTCAACAAAATCAGGTTTTCTCATCATGACTCAAGGGAGCCTCGTAAAAATGACGTCCGAGCAAGACGATTCCAGGCTTAGGCAAGAAAGACTGCGCAAGCTGGAGACTATGAAGGAACAAGGTATCAATCCTTATCCTTACAGCTTCGCACGCACCCACAAAGCTGAAGAGCTGCATGAGAAATACAAAGACCTGGCAGCCGACACCGAAACCGAAGACGTAGTCCGAGTTTGCGGGCGCATTCTCAACGAGCGCAATACCTGGATGTTTGTCGACTTGTATGACGACTCCGGCAAAATCCAGCTTTTCTGCCACAAGCAAAACCTGCCGGAGGATGTTCTCAAACAGCTCAGACTGCTGGACAAAGGCGATTTTCTCGGCGCCGAAGGGACCATACGCCGCACCAAACAAGGCGAATTGTCGGTAAAAGTCACGGGCTATGAAATTCTGGGAAAAACGCTTCAACCGCTGCCCGACAGTTGGGACGGCTTCACTGACGTAGAGGCGCGCTACCGACACCGCTACGTGGATATGATCATGAATCCGAACGTGCGCGACACTTTTAGAAAACGCAGTATCGCCATCCGCACTATTCGCGAGTTTCTCGACTCGCGCGGCTGCCTGGAAGTCGAGACACCGGTCTTGCAAGTGGAAGCCGGCGGAGCCGACGCGCGCCCATTCGTGACGCATCACAACACTCTCGATATCGACCTTTATTTGCGCATCGCCACCGAGCTGCATTTGAAGAGGCTTATCGTGGGCGGGTTCGAGCGCGTTTACGAAATCGGACGCATCTTCCGCAACGAAGGCATCAGCACCCGCCACAATCCGGAATTCACGATGCTGGAGCTGTATTGGGCATACGGCGATTACAACCAGCTCATGGACCTGGCCGAAGAGATGATTGTCGAAACCGCCATGAAAGTGGCAGGCGGCACTAAAGTCACATATCAAGGCGTGGAAATCGACTTCAAGCGCCCGTTCAAGCGCTTGCGCATGGTTGATGCCATCAAAGAAACCACCGGCATCGACTGCAATGATTTGAAAACCTTCGAAGAAGCCCGAGATGCCGCGCTAAAGCTGGGCGTCGACCTGACTCACTGCGATACGCGCGGCCATGTCATCAACGCTATTTTCGAAGGCAAGTGCGAAGAGACGCTGATGCAGCCGACTTTCCTCATCGACTATCCGGTGGAGATGTCGCCGCTCACGAAGCCGCACCGCAGCGTAGCTGGCGAAGTAGAACGTTTCGAACTGTTTGCCTATGGTCGCGAATTGGCCAACGGATACAGCGAACTCACCGATCCGCTTGACCAGCGCAAGAGACTGGAAGATCAGGCGGCAAAGAAAGCCGCAGGCAACGAAGAAGCGATGCCCCTGGACCTCGACTTCATTAATGCAATGGAATACGGTATGCCGCCCACCATGGGCATCGGCATCGGCATCGATCGCCTGGTGATGCTGCTCACGGACAGCGCTTCCATTCGTGATGTGATCGCATTCCCGACCATGAAGCCGATCGTGAAATAAATGGGACTATTTCGTTTCTACTTCCATCAGGGAAAGCTTATAACTCCCAGCGTCTGCGAAACAGAGGCCGGCTTTTTCGTGGACCAGGGACCGCTGACGGTCAGCGACATGAAGTTTGTGGACAAAGTCAGGCAGGCGATTGTCAAAGCCTTCTACAAGGGCAACAAACTCATTCCCACGCCCGACGGTTCAGAAGCCGCCGGCTCGATTATTCTCGAGCGCCTGGTGATCGATTCCTGGAGCAAATTCGAAAAGGAAGCGGTGCTTTACACGGTGCATCTGGGCGGCCGCTATACGACATTTCACGTCACCGGACGGGGCGACGACGGCATGTGGACGATGGACGAGAACTCGACACGCAAGTTCGATTGCCGCGCCACCTACGATATTCTGGCCGATGCGATCATTGGGGACATCCAGCGCCAGTCCGCGCCAAAACCAGAAGCTGCAAAGCCGATGCTGTTGCTGCCTAAATACGACTAAAAAACGGACGGACTATTCTTCGCCTTCGCCTTCTTCACTCATGCGGGCGAGTTCTTCAACGTGTGCGACTACTTTGTCGAATTCTTCGTCGCTTTCAATAGTCTGGAAGATCGACTGATCGTCACGCTGGATCAGGCGCATGATGACGAGCGAACCATCTTCGTCGTCTTCAGGTTTGGGAGCATCTTTTTCGCTGGCTTTCTTCAGAAGCAGAGCATACTCCTGTCCTTCGAAATCAAATATGTCAAGAATCTGACATTCATACGACTGACCATCTTCGCCTTCAAGAGTGATAATCGCTTCGTCGTCTTGTGTCGGGGCTTCGTTGCTCATTATTTCGTCGATCCTTTTATTTATTACTTCTTGAAACCTGCAAGCGCAGCGAGCTTCTTGAGCTCCTCTTCAGTTCCCAACGCGATGAGGTCTTCTCCGCCATTAAACACATGGTCCGGCAGCGGATTGGTTATCAGCTTACCACTTTGATTTACCGCCAAGATCATCGCCCCAGACTGTTGTTTTATATTTGCATCCTTTAAAGTTTTTCCAACAAGCGTGCTACTTGCGCTCAGCTTGACCTGGTCGATGCGAAGGTCATAGTCAGGAGTATGCATTACAACGTCGAGAAATTCAGTTACAAGCGGTTGGGTTACCGCTGTGGCCATTCTCCTGCCGGCGATTACATAAGGCGAAATCACCATCTTCGCGCCCGCTCTTCTCAGTTTCGACTCAGAGCCTGGATTTGCAGCTCTTGACACGATCGATACTTCTGAATTCAGCTCCTTGGCCGAAAGCACAATAAATGTATTAGCGGCATCGTCAGGCAATCCGCAAATCACACCCGCGGCTCTCTTGATTTGCGCCTGCAAGAGAATGTCATCAGATGTGGCATCCCCCTCGATGACAAGCAGTTCCGCATCGCGCGCCCGCCGCGCCAGCACCGGATCTTCTTCTATGACGACAAAAGGAATTTTCTTGACCAGGAAATGGTCGGTTACTTCTTGCCCCGTGCGCCCCCAGCCACAAACAATGTAGTGCCCGCTGAGTTTTGAAATCTGATCTTTCATGCGCCTGAGCTCGAAATTGAAACTAACGAACAGTTCTACCATGTCGCCCAACACGTAAAGAACAGTGGAGGCGCCCGCCAAGATTACAAACATTGCGAAAAGTTTGCCCGAATCTGTAAGCGGTCTCACCTCGCCATATCCGACCGTGGTCAGAGTGATAACAGTCATGAAGAGAGCATCGAGAAAGCGCCAGTGTTCGATGAGCACAAAGCCCAAAGTGCCGATGATAAGGAGGATTGCGATTGCTCCGACATCGCGGAGCACGCGCCGTATGATGTTCCTCTTATGAAGCCTTTTCAGCCGAGCCGCTGATTTACGAGAGTCCACAGCACCCACTTATTTTCGGCTCGAGCAGCAAAAAACGTCGAGCATACGAAAAGTATCATAAACGAGCCGTCCTATCGAGACTTTAGCGATTATCCTTAGCTGGTAGAATCGGGCTTCTCAAAAAGCCTATTAATAGAAAGTATTTGGAAATTCTCATCTGGAGTGCACATGAGCGCAGTTCTTGAAGCAACACAGGGCAAAGTCGTTCAAGTCATCGGTCCCGTTGTGGACGTTGAATTTGAAAGCGGCAATCTGCCCGAGATCTACCACGCCCTTGAGATCAGCGGAAAAAACCCCGCCGGCGACGATTACAAAGTTCTCTGCGAAGTGCAGCAGATGCTTGGTGACAACAGAGTTCGTACAGTATCGATGAGCTCCACTGACGGCATGACCCGCGGCATGATCGCCACCAACACCAAAAAGCCAATCTCCGTGCCGGTCGGCAAAGCAACTCTGGGCCGCATCATGAATGTAGTCGGCGAACCGGTAGACGAAGCCGGTCCTATCGACACTGAAGAAAGATGGCCGATTCACCGTCCAGCTCCTGACCTCACTCAATTGCAAACCGACACCGTCGTATTCGAGACCGGTATCAAAGTCGTCGACCTGCTCGAGCCTTACATCAAAGGCGGTAAGGTCGGTCTCTTCGGTGGAGCCGGCGTAGGCAAGACAGTTATCATCCAGGAGCTCATCCACAACGTAGCGAAGAACCACGGTGGATTCTCCGTGTTCGCCGGCGTGGGCGAGCGCACCCGTGAAGGAAACGACCTCTGGCACGAAATGAAAGACTCAAACGTGTTGAGCAAAGTCGCCCTGATTTACGGTCAAATGAATGAGCCGCCGGGCGCCAGAATGCGCGTTGGTCTCTCGGCTCTCACCGTTGCCGAATACTTCCGTGACGTCAACAAAACAGACGTTTTGCTCTTCGTCGACAACATCTTCCGTTTCACCCAAGCTGGTTCTGAAGTATCCGCGCTGCTCGGACGTATGCCTTCCGCCGTAGGATATCAACCGACCTTGGCTCAAGAGATGGGCGCGCTGCAAGAGCGCATCACCTCCACCAAGGCAGGTTCCGTAACCTCAGTACAAGCCATCTACGTACCTGCGGATGACTTGACCGATCCGGCGCCGGCAACTGCGTTTGCTCACTTGGATGCAACCACGGTTCTTTCGCGTCAAATCGCAGAACTCGGAATCTACCCTGCAGTAGATCCTCTGGCATCGACATCGACAGCTCTCAAACCGGAAGTTGTCGGACAAGAGCACTACGACGTTGCTCGCAGCGTTCAGCAAATACTGCAAAAATACAAAGACTTGCAAGACATCATTGCGATTCTCGGTATGGACGAATTGTCCGCAGAAGACAAAATCACCGTCTCTCGCGCCCGCAAGATTCAACGCTTCTTGAGCCAACCGTTCAACGTAGCGGAAATCTTCACCGGACGCCCCGGCACCTACGTCAAACTCGAAGACACCGTCAAGGGCTTCAAGATGATCATCAGCGGTGAGTTGGACGATATGTACGAACAATCGTTCTACATGGTCGGCACCATCGAAGAAGCGATCCAGAACGACAAAGAAGCCAAAGAGAAAGAGAAAGAAGGCAAGTAATTCTTTCCAACGGGCGAAAACAGCGCATATCGCGCAAAGAAAAACCTGCATGAAAAAGAAGAATCAGGAAGCTAAAGACGAAAAACCGCAAGTGCCCGCGGTTCCAAAACCGAGAAGCAGAGACATCTTTGTGTTCGGACGATTGGAAAACGAAGTGGCGCTGCCGGTGATTCGCCGCATTCTGAAATTGAATCAGAGCAATCCGGAAAAACCGATCAATCTGTATATCAATTCTTCGGGCGGCAATGGTTATAACGCCGACGCCATCATCGCAGTAATGTCTCAGATCGAAGCGAAGGTCAACACCATTTGCTTAGGTCATGCGCTTTCCGGTGCTTGCGAAATTTTGGCAGCCGGCACCGGAGAGCGTTCGGCATATGAATTCGCCACATTGATGTTCCACCAGACCCTCTGGGAAGCCGATGGCGACATCACCAATCTGGAAATTCAAGCCGCCCAGGGACAGCGTTTTCGCAATGCTCAAATCGAAGTTCTGCACCGCTGCACCGGCCAAACAAGAGAGCGCCTGCGCAAAGACATCGAACGGGATCACTATATGACCGCGCGCGAAGCTTTAGACTACGGGCTGATCGACAAGGTCATACCCCACAAGAAAAAAGGCAAAGGCAAATCTTCGTCCACTAACGGTTCAGCCCCTGCATCGGAAGCAACAGGCTTGGATGCGTTGAGAGAATCGACTTCGAAGGCAGCCAAAAGACAAAAGTTAGCACCCGCGCTTGCAGTGAAGAAGAAAGCCGCAAGAGCGAAGAAAAGCAAATAAAGGGAGAACGGTTTCAATGACTGCTGGCACAATCTACCTCAAAATCATTACCCCGGATCGCATAGTTTTCGAAGCACCGGTGAAACAAGTCACCGCCCGGGCAGTCGACGGCGAACTGACCATTCTTCCCGATCACGAGCCAATCGTCACAGCGCTCGCAATTGATGTAGTCGAATTCAAAGGCGAATCAACCTCCGATTCTGCTGCCGTCATCGGTGGTGTCATGGAAGTGAAAAAAGAAGCTGACGCGAGTGAGAACGGCGAGTCCGAAGCCAAGTCAAACAACGGCCACATGACCTACGTCACCATCGTCAGCAACATGGCCGAACTCGATACTGAAATCGACGAAGCGCGCGCCAAACAAGCACGTGAAAGACTCGAAGC
>JADYYD010000362.1 GCA_020853845.1 Candidatus Melainabacteria bacterium | reverse complement strand
GCAGTAATCAAAGGTCACGACGAAGAGTCGGTGATGAATCCTCTGGTCGCGCCTTTCGATCTGGAAGAGCAACATGGGTTGAAACTCTACCCGGGATTGTTGAAAGGCTTCCCGAAAGAATTGAAGCGCTTTCTGGATGAACCTACTTTCGATTCTGATAATGCCACCTTTGTAATCTGGAGGAAAGCGACGGACAGCGCCTGGCACATAGGTCCTATTAATTGGCCCAATCGCGCTCCCAATCGCTGGAAGTCGCACGACGGTTCGGATGACCTGCTCTCACCTTTGAGCATCGATGCAAAGGCTTATACGAATTGGGTTCAAACAGCAAAAAATAGAAAAGTGAAAGAGTCCGATATCGAAAAGGTTTTCGCTCAAGAGCCTATGACGGCTGATCTTCTTAAGCGTCTCGATTCGCACAGAAAGTTGAAAGATATCAAAGACGATTTAAAAACAATCGGCTATCCGGTTGCAGAATGACCCGCATTCATATTCGATTCAGTCCGTGCCGGGCCGACCTTCTTCAAAGTAAACCAGAAACGGCTTCCCTGCCCGACTTCGCTATCGACACCAATGGTGCCACCATGTGACTCGACTAGTGCTTTGCAAATTGCCAGTCCCAAACCGCTGCTGCCGGAGCGTTTATACTCCTCACCTTCTATTTGTTTGAAACGTTCGAAAATTAAGCGCTTGTCTTTTTTGGGAATCCCCGGTCCATGGTCTATTACGTCAACGCGAACGAAGCCGTTATCCTCGACTGCATCGATTTTGATTGTTTCGCCTTCAGGTGAATACTTGACGGCATTGCCAAGCAAATTAATCATGATCTGAACAACTCTGTCTTCATCCGCACTTACTGCAGGATTTGCTTCGGTAATTTCAAGCTTGATTTTGCGATTCTCGGCAATTACAGTAACTGCTTCGGTAGCACGCCGGAATATATTTTGAATTTCGCATTCATCTAGTATCAACTGCATATTGCCGGACTCGAGTTTGTCGATATCCAGTAATTCATTGATCAAACTGATGAGACGCTCCGACTCTCTTTCAGCGTCTTTCACACGAGTAGAGCCGCGCTCGGTCAACTTTCCGTAAGCACCACTGGCAAGCAACTCGAATGTTCCGAGAATGGCTGTAAGTGGTGTGCGAAGATCGTGACTGATCATTTGGACGAACTCTCGCTTGGTTTGCTCCGCTGCCCGCAAAGCATCAGCCATGTTATGGAAAACCTTATCCAGATTCGAGACTTCATCTCCGCCACCAATTCGCTCTAGAAGCGGTTTTCCAATTGCCATACGCTGAGAGTTTTCAGTGAGCACAGCCAATCGCGCAGAAATTTCACGACTGAAGTAAATGGAAAGGAAAATTCCGATAGCTATATTTATCGCAAAGCCGGTCAGCAAGAAAATTCGCAGTGCTGTTTTTCTTGCCTCTATTGCCTGCGGCACACTCTTCTGCACACGCTCTTCTTCATTGACCAGCATCTGTGCTTCTTTTAAAAACGGATCGAATTCCGCATTGAAGTCTCGCCTGAATTCTTGAAAGTTGGGAGAATAAACGCGGTCCGAATCACCCACCATCTTTTCGCGGTGCGAAACCAGATTGCGCATTGTCGCTTTGCCGTAAATCTCGAGCTTTCTTGCATGCTCACGCCGCACTTCGTTGTCGGCGCTCAATTCCTTGAGATTATCGATGCTGTCGGCAATCCCCAGCATCGTATTATCGAATTTCTGCAGCTCGGCGCGTTTGTGAGTGAAATTCCAAGTGACAAGGTGACTAGCCGAGTCGAAAATGTTTTTCGATATATTATTCACTTCTTGAAGAACAAGCCTGGACTGCGTCTCTTTGTTCGCCTTGTTCTCAGCAATTTCCAAAAACGCAAAAAGAATCAGAATGAACAACGCCTCGAATAAGAGAGGCGCCGAAACCATCAACAGCCCTTTTTGTTTTAGATTAAGGCGCATCAGTCCGGGAGAATTCCTTGGTTCTTGATTCCTGGAAAAATTGTCCCCGGACTACTTTAGATCCTGGGACCTCGGATGTCCATCCATTGGCACTAAAAGGCGAGATTGCAAGGTAAAATGGTTAAAACCGCTGCGTAGTTAGTTTTACCCGGAATTGCATACCCTCTTAACCTTTCCAAGATGCCAAAAGTACTAATTGTTGAAGATGACGTTCGGTTGGCAAGAGTAATTGATGATTGGCTGACAGGTGAAAGCTATGCCGTCGACCATGTCACAAGTGGTCCTGCTGCCTTGGAGCGGCTGACCTCCAACCAATATGACGTTCTCATACTCGACTGGCAGGTGCCCGGACTGACCGGTTTGGAAGTTTGCAAGGAATACCGAGCCAATGGCGGCACCGGTGTCGTTCTCATGCTTACAGGCAAGAAAGAAGTCTCCAACAAGGAAGAGGGTCTTGATTCCGGCGCCGATGATTATGTGACAAAACCATTCCACATGCGGGAATTGTCCGCTCGATTGCGTGCATTGATGCGGCGGTCGCGAGAAATCAAAACCAACGTCATCAAAATCGGAGATCTTGTTCTCGATTCCGTCAGCCATCGAGTTACCAAAGGCGAGAAAGAGCTGCAATTAATGCCGCGAGAATATGCGCTGCTGGAATTTTTCATGCGCAATCCGGGAAAAGTCTTTAGCGCCGATACGATTTTGGATAAAGTCTGGTCTAACTATTCCGAAGCCTCACCGGATACGGTGCGCGTGCATATTACTAAACTGAGAAGCAAAATCGACACCGATGGTCAAGACTCTTTGATCAAGACTCTGCATCGCGTTGGCTATAAATTCGAAAAGCCCGTTGGCGCAACCGAATCAGAAAGTTCTGAAGAAACCGATCAGGAGCCGGTCGGAGATTTGGAGTCATAAGTTCACCGGTGGCGAAACTATTCGCTCGCTTTCACCGGTTTTACTTTCTCTCCGGCAATCAGATCAACGGGCGGACTGAGCACGACCAGCTCGCCGCCGGACAGCCCGCGCCGGATCTCGACAGTATCGCCAAAATCCCTGCCGATCTCTATCTTGTTGAACTGCGCCGCATCGTCTTTTACGACCACCACATATGTTCCATCGTTCTTGGGCACCAGCGCGGTGCCAGGCACCGTAATCCACTCCTCATCGCGTTTGATCGTTACTTTCACCTGCGCGTACATACCAGGCAATAGCGTATGGTCTCTGTTGTCTATCCGCACTTCCGTTTGCCTTGTGCGAGTTGATGGGTCCAGTGCACCAGCGATATTTGTCACCGTGCCTACGAAGACTTTGTCCGGCAATTCAGGGACCAACACTTCTGCTTTTTGTCCGGAACTCAGAAAACGCGCAAAGGTTTGCGGCACATTCACGTAAATCCGCAAAGTGTCGATTTTCGCAAGTTGAAACAGCTCCAGGGTCGGCATTTGACTTCCGGAGCTTATCAACGCCCCCGGATCTACTCTTCTCAGTGTGATGACGCCATCGAAAGGCGCGATAACGCGCTTGAAATTTTGCTGCGCGGCAATACGTGCGACGCTGGCCGTTTTTGCAGCGACCAGAGAGCGGGAGACACCGACTTCCGCCTCCGCGGATTTGACCGCTGCTTGACTGGCCTTTTCTTGTGCGATGGAAACCTGCAATGCGGCGGTTGCATCTTTGAACTGCCGCACTCGCTCATCGCGGCTCTGCAAGCTTACTGCGCCCTTCTGCGCCATATTCACCCAGCGGTCGGCAGTTATGTGAGTAAATTCTTCATTGGCTTGCGACTTTTGAATAGTTGCTTTCGCAGCTACATCCTGGGCAATCGCTTCTTTCAATTTAGCCTGAGTGCTAGCCAACTGAGCCTGACTTTCAGCCAGATCCGCTTTAGCTTGATTCAATTCCTGGTCGATTGTAGGAGTGTCAATCTCTGCCAGCAACTGACCTTTCTTCACCCAGTCGCCGATGTCCACAAGCCTCGTTTTCAAATAGCCGTCCACGCGCGCATTGATGGTTACATACTGAATGGCGCTGATATTGCCTGGAAGATTGCCCTCTTCTTTTAGCGGTGCTCGCTTCGCTACTGTCGTTTGCACAACCGGCACCGAGCCGGCTGTCACTTCATGCTCGCGCGCAAGATCCTTCTTATTGGCCAGGCGAGGCAAAAATCCGATCAGGAACAGCACCACAAATATGCCGGCAGCAATTAAAAGGAGAAGAACTAATCCTCCCTTTCCATAAGGGTTTCGTCTTAGTCTCAGATGCGGGCGATTCATGTTCTATTTTCCGTTGCTAACTTTCTGTCTCAACAATCTGGTCGTGTTTACTATCGGGCGGCCAATTCAATTTGCTGTTGCGTCTCAAATGGCTAAATATAAGCGGTACAAAAAAGAG
>JADYYD010000361.1 GCA_020853845.1 Candidatus Melainabacteria bacterium | reverse complement strand
TCTTTGGTGTAGCAAACGATCACAGTCTGGCGTGGGCATGTGCCAAAGCGCTCTATAGTGAAGGTGCCGAACTGGCTTTTACTTATCAAGCCGAAACGCTGGAGCGCCGTGTCAAACCCCTGGCTGAAAGCGTCGGCAGCAAGTTCGTAGATATGTGCGATCTCGGCAAAGACGAAGACATTGCCGCCACCTTTGAGAGACTCGGCAAACATTGGAATAAAGTCGATTTTATAGTGCATGCCGTAGCGTTCGCCAACAAAAAAGATTTGGAAGGGCACTTCGTCGATACTACTCGCGAAGGCTTCGCTCTGGCACTCGATGTCAGTGCGTACACTTTGACTGCCGTAACCCGCGCGGCATTGCCGATGATGACTGACGGCGGCAGCGTCGTAACGCTCACCTATTATGGCGCTGAAAAAGTCGTGCAAAACTACAACGTAATGGGTGTTGCAAAAGCAGCTCTGGAAGCTAGTGTTAGATATCTCGCCGCCGACCTCGGCGAAAAGAACATTCGTGTCAATTCCATCTCGGCAGGTCCGGTAAGAACTCTGGCAGCAATGGGTATCTCCGGTTTTAGAGATATGCTCAAGTTTGTGGAACAACGCGCTCCCCTCAAGCGCAACGTGGAAGCAGAAGAAGTCGGCAAAACCGCCCTCTATCTAACCAGCGATCTCGCTTCGGGAGTGACGGGCGAGTGCATACACGTCGATTGCGGGTACAGCATCATCGCCATCTAAATTGTGGAGGCCCGATGACGAAGGATAAGACGATACTTGTCCTTCTAGTGGCAATTGCCGTCGCAGCTTTTTGCGGCGGCTTTTTTCTTATTCAGCGCATCGAAAAGGACGGCTTGTTCAAAGGGCAGGAAACCTGGCAATATCTGAATGAGCGATTTCGCGATCTGCTTGCCAGCTCCAATGCCAAAAGGAATGAGACTTCTCCCGATTGGCAAGCTGTTCATGGGCGTCTCTTGCACAATGTAGGAGTTACCTGCGGATATACGGAACAATGGACCGATGCTCTCTCTCTTTTGAACGAATCTCTCGATTTCAATATCAAGAATAAGGCGGTCACTGTCAGTTCAGTCATTCAATCTATAGAGGCGCTGGGCAAGGCTTACTACGTCTCAGGCAACTACGACTGCGCTCGCACTGCTTTGGATTTCGCGGCCCGCGATTGGGTGAGGGAAGAAGGTGACGAAAGCAATGAATATGCCCGGTGCATGCTTGTCACTGCGCGGATTAACCTGACCATGGGCAACAACAAGGCGGCAGAATTTTGCCTCGGAAAGGCAAAGAGTATCCTGAAAAAGGATGACGGCGGCGCTGACATTGAAGATGTTTATCTGCTATTGGCCCAGAGTGCCATCATGCGTGGTGAATACTCTCTGGCGCAAGAACGTATCGATGAAGCTCGAACTCACTTGAAGGCTGCGTTTGGATCCGACTATGAAACGTATTTCGATGACGATGTCGCGCTTTTGAAATGTCTGCAGGGGCAGGTTTTTGTAAACGCGCCGAAGAGTCCTCGCGGCTCCGGAAAAGGTTCGCTCGATGATGGTATTAGCCTAATTATCGAAGCTTTGAACGAGTATGAACAATCGTTCGGCGCTAATGATGTTTTTACTCAAAATTTCAGGCTGGCTCTTGCCCGAGCATACAAGAAAGCCAATGAGCACAAAAAATGTATTGCACAATTGTCTTCCATCGAAAACAGTTTTGAGAAGGTCAAGCTTCCTAACCATCCACTGCTAAGCTCGGTCTACAAGCTGCATCTGGAGTTGCTTTCAAAAGATGATGCCGGCTCTGCTTTAAGAGACGAGATTCGAAAGAGATTGGATGCCGTCAAACCGGTGTCTTCAGATGATGGCTTGAGGCAAGCCGATGCTCTGGCAGTGAAGTTGAATCGCTCGTCAAAATTTTTGACAGATCGAAAATACATTGATCCGTGGATTTTGCCGCTCACCAGTCAGATCATCGCCTGGGCATTCAGTGGAATGTTCGCCTTAGCGATTGCATGCGCGGCAAAAGCAGGTCGAAAAGGGTACTCGCCATCATTGTGGTTCATCCTTGGAGTTTTGTTCAATTTTATTGCTTATCTTCTGGTTGCAGCACTGCCTGTACGTGACTCTGCCGATGCGGAATTCGGTCCGGATTTCGCTATTGTCAGCGATGCGCGCGTCGGCGTGTTCATTCTTTCCATGATGCCGTTGCTTTGCATTATGGGAGCGTCGATCTTTTACGTCCCTGTCACTGTTCGAGACATTTTCATCGCAGCATTTCTTGCTTTCTCACTGTGCTTGATTTTGTTTCCGCCAATCTGGTGTTTTTCGATTGCCAAAAGCAAAGGGCGCAATGGTTTTTACTGGGGATTGATCGGATTGATCACCAGCGTTTTCGGATTGGTGGTGCTGCTGATGCTGCCTGCCGGTGAAGCTTCGCTTGTCGACGATGAAGAGACAAGAAACACTCAAAGCGAATCAACGATGTTGGTGGCAGCGGCAATTCATATTGCTCTGTTTTTGAGTGTCGCTATCAACATTGCATCTTCGTGGATGCTTCATCTGGAATTGTGATTCCGCTGCATTGGCTGGCAATTTAAAAGGACAACACGGGGGTGTTGTCCTCAGAGGGGGGTGGAACAGGCGTTTTGTCGCCGAGAAACTGCTGTGGGAATGCCTGGCGGCAACGCTAGTTTCTATTCACATTGCGTGACCGCATACATAGTTTGGAGCGCGCAAGTTGCACCTCCGCAGCGGCGAATGAAATCGCGCGCCAACTCTCTTATCGAATCCATGCTTTTGAAATTGGGCATGAAACCGAATTTGATCGATCGAGAATTCGCCAGAATGTGTCGGACAAATCGAAGGCCGGGTTCGGTAATATCGATGTTTTCCGGTCCACCACTGCCTTGGACAATGGTGCGTACAATCGACGCTTCAGCGACGAATGAAGTAACCAGATCGACCGGAGCCGGTAAAACAGGATCGAAGTTGATTTCATCGTTTTGTATAGCGTCTTCGTTCATGGAGGTCTCCCGAGGTCAATAATAAAGAAATTGTTGCGGTCACCATTGCAATCTAATCGCACGCAGTGTGCTTGGCAACTAAACAAACGCTAAGGGGCAATATCTACGGGCTATTGAATCCATAGCAGTTTGCTATTGGCTGGGCAGAAAACGGCTCACTATGCGCTTTTCCAACAACCGAAAACCGGTGTTCACACAAGGTTTCGATATGTTTAGCCTGTAAATATGCGGATTTTAAGCATTGGTTATGAAGCTTCGCTCACCTGGCAATCCGGCCCGTCAGAGAGGCTCGCAATCAGCAGCAGGGCAAGTCCACATAGAGTTTGGCCACTGCCTTCATGCGAATGTTCATGCATCGCTAAAGGCGCCCGATCTGGCATAATTACGCTGCTGTTTTCGCAGGAGCCGGGCATCTCGTCCTGCTTTTACTTCTTTACTGCCAGAGAATAAAACCGATGATTACCAGCCAAGAATCCCAAACCAAGACCAAGGAGACTGCAAAGAATTCGATGAAATGCCTTATCAAGGAAGATTTGAATAAAGACGGTCTCACATTGAAGAACGATATGCCGTCGCCGAAGCTTGGACTCGATGAAGTGAAGATTCGAGTGCTGGCAACATCCGTATGCGGAACGGACAAGAGTATTTATCACTCTGCGCAGAGCGAAGGCATTCGCAACGAGATGCAGCGCTATCTCAACGGCAAGTACGATCCTATTATTGTCGGGCACGAATTTTGCGGCATCGTTGAGGAAGTCGGAGAAGCTGCCAAAAACAGCGGCGTTCTCGTTCCGGAACATTTGAAAATCGAAAAGGGTGATTATGTCACCGCCGAGATGCACTTGTCCTGCGGGCATTGCTTCCTCTGCCGGACCGGCAACGAGCATATCTGTACTCAAGTAAAAGTGAAGGGCGTGCACCTGGATGGATGTTTCGCTCAGCACGTGGTTGTGCCGTACAAAAATGTCATTCTATTGAATAAGGGCGGTGACACCTCGCAGATTCCCCCCCAAATTGGCGCCATGCTCGATGCGTTCGGCAACGCAGTGCATACCGTCTATGAGGCGGATGTGCGCGGCAAGTCGGTGGCAATCCTGGGCGCCGGACCGCTGGGCCTCATGGCGGCATTTCTCTGCCACGATTTCGGCGCGTCCAGAATCTATATAACTGAAGCAATGGATACTGAACATCGTTTTAAGTTGGCTGAGTCCTTCGGCGCCGATGCATGTTTCGATGTGTCCAAAGGATCCAAGGCTTTATATGAATCGGTGAGAAAGCACGAGACCGGCTCCAACGGCGTCGATGTAGTGTTGGAAATGTCCGGCTCGCCCTCCGCCTACAGCGATGCTTTTCAAATCGTGCGCAATGGCGGCACTGTCCTCCTGCTCGGCATCACCCGCAAGCCTCTGAATGACTTCGATATTGCCAACGGTGTCATTTGGAAAGGTGTCACTGTCAAAGGCATCTTCGGAAGAAAGATGTTCGACACATGGGAAACCATGCTCAGGCTGATGAAATCGGACAGACTGAATTTGAAGAGCAAGCTGGCACGCATTTTGTTTGAACGCACTTATGCTCTGGATGACTACCTGTCCGCATTTGATTTACTCTCTAAAGGCGAGGCTATGAAACTGGTTTTCACCCCTGATAAAGATAAATAAAATAAATAGGATGAACCAAAATGGCAAAAGAAAACGCAGCAGTCAAAAACAAGTTCGGCGTGGAAAAGCTCTATTCAGCGCTTGGGCAAGAATTGGACAAAGCCCGCGAGAATAAAACATACAAGTATGAAGTGCCGATTGAGGGCAAGCAATCAGGAGTGGTGAAAGTCGACGGCAAAGAGACCGTCATGCTCGCATCCAACAATTATCTCGGACTGGCTAATCATCCGCGCATACTCGAAGCCGCTAAGAAAGGGCTCGACGAGCACGGCTTCGGTATGGCATCCGTAAGGTTCATTTGTGGTGCTCAAAAAATCCACTTCGAACTGGAAGAAAGAATTGCCGCGTTCTTAGGATGCGAGTCCGCAATTTTGCATTCGTCGTGTTTTGCAGCAAACGAAGCTTTCTTCACCGGTTTGATGTCCAATGATTTTGGTCAGCGTGACTATCGCGACATCATCTACAGCGATCAATTGAATCACGCATCTATTATTGACGGCATCAGGCTATGCCGTATTGCCACCAAAACGACTGATTTAAAAGCCTACAAACACAACGATTTGACCCAGCTCAAACACTTCCTTGCCGAGCCGGATGCCGAACAGTACAGAATCGGCGTCGTCGTGACCGATGGCGTATTCAGCATGGAAGGGGAGTACGCTCCTCTTAAGGAGTTCGTAGACCTGGCGAAAAAACATGACGTGCTTCTCTTTGTCGATGAATCACACTCCACAGGCGTATTGGGCAAAACAGGGCGAGGCACGCCTGAAGAGTGCGGAGTGCACGGAAAGATCGATGTAATTTCCGGAACGCTCGGAAAGGCGCTCGGCGGCGCTGCCGGCGGCTTCCTTGCCGGAAAGAAAGAGCTTATCGAATATCTCAGACAGAAGTCTCGCCCCTACACGTTCTCGAATACGCTACCACCGCCCGTGGTGACTGCTGCCATCGAAGCCTTCAAAATGCTGGAAGAAGATTCTTCACTGGTGGCAAAATTGCGTGACAACACGGACTACTTCCGCAAGGAAATCGTACGCGCCGGATTCACCATTCTCGAGGGAATCCACGCAATCGTGCCTGTCATGGTCGGCGAAGCCGCCACCGCGCAAGATATGAGCGCCGAACTTTTAAAAGAAGGCGTCTACGCTCGCGGTCTCTGGTATCCAGTCGTTCCGCAAGGCGAAGCTAGAATTCGCGTTCAAATTTCCGCATCGCACGAACGAAAAGACCTTGATCGCGCACTTGCTGCATTTGAAAAGGTCGGCAAAAAGTTAGGCGTTCTTAAATAGCGTTCGAAAAAAAACGAACGAGTACCGTTTCCCTGAGATTTTTATGGCGGGAAAGCACCATGCGCTGAGTCTCTTGACATGGTACTCAAACTTGAGTACAATCATAATTGTTACTGAGCATAAGATTTGAAGTGGATTTAGTCGGAGAAGATAGTCTCAAGAAGTTCGCAAAGAAATATCAAAACGCCCGCCCTGCTTTGGATCGGTGGTTGAAGTTAACAAAAGCGGCTGAGTGGAAGTCTTTTCAAGACGTGAAAGCAACCTTTCCGGCTACTGACTATATCCCGCAAAATCAATACTGTTTTGACATTGGAGGAAACAATTACAGGCTTCTGACCTCCATTTCATTCCAGTTAGGTGTCGTCACCATTCAGGATTTTATGACGCACGCAGAATACAGCAAGAGAAAGTTAAACAGCCGATAAGTTACGAAAACAAGCACAAACAGTGAAAACGACTATGGATGCAAAATATATGAAGCTGGTAGAGCGCTTGCCGCTTCTACCGATTACAAACGAAGAGGAGCACGAGGCCGCTAAGAAAATGATCCTTGACCTTACCGGCCGCGATGGCGAACTGTCGCCGGTTGAGGTTGGTTATGCAAAGGTCCTTGTCCAACTCATTCAAGCTTATGAAAGCGGCGTAGTTGGAGACTTTTTTGACGGCGTTAAAGGCAGTGAGGCCCTGAAGTATTTGCTTGAAGAACACGGGATGACGCAAACCGAAGCTGCAGAAATTGCCGGTGTATCAAAGCAAAACTTAAACGACTTTCTCAAAGGGCGGCGTGGACTTCCCAAAGAGGCACGAATTCGACTTTCAAAACGATTCAAGCTTGATCCTCGCGTCTTCGAGCTAGCGCGAGAACTAAGTTCTGTTTGAGTACGGAAGGAAAATCCTCCAACTGCCAGAACTGCTTTGATGGCAACACTCAACCGATCATTTCCCCGGCGAAACAGTACTAGGCCCCGGGCGCATGTTTGCGTTCGGAAAGCAGTGCCGCGCCCATTATTTCCCTGACGCCCATCTCTCCAATCATCTGACCTAATAGCGATTCCGAGCAGGCAAGCAGCACGGGATTGCGCGTCATCAGGGCAATTTGATAATTGTCGATTGCCATATGCGCTTCTTCGCCGATTACCTTGCAGCGACTTTCAAATCGTTTGTCCAGGTAGAGTTCTTTCAACAGTTTGCATGATTCCGGTCCACCGGTCGCCATCACATAGGTGAGAAGGGCTACTTTCGCCCCCGGTCCAATGAAGCTCGGAGTCAGTGCCGCAACGCCCAAACCAGTCTGCAGAACCTGCGATGTGAGCATCGACAATTTGCTCTTTCGGTTGTATTTGTGAATGCGTTTTTTTATTTCTTTTACTACCGGATCTTCATCTAAAGACGCCTGGAAAATTTGCTTTTGCTTGGTTTGTTTTTGCGCTACATCCCAGATTTTCTGTTCGTAAACTGAGTCGGGCACTGCGAAATTTTCTTTGAACTGCGCGAGCATCTTCATTGTGGCTTCCGCTTGCTCATCGCCGACCAGTTCCTTAAGCGATTTCATGCCGGACTCGACAATCTCGCCGCCTCTTTCTGTGTCAGCCATGCCCAGACCCATTGCCACCTGGAACATGCAGGTTGTAACTTTCAAATGCGTTTCGTCGATATTTTTTTGACGGGCGAATTCAGCAGATGCTCGGCTCTTTAATTTCAGTTTCTCGCCAAGAATGATGTCGCCTGCTTCGGCGGATGGTCCGAAGCCTCTGTAGGGAATCATGTAATCGATAGCATCTTTAGACTCTGCAATAACGATCTGGCTTTTCTTTCTGTAGTGCGCCACTTTCATGTCGATGACTTTGGCGTTTTCATCGCGCTCGAGAGCCGTTTCGAGCAGTTTATCCATTTGATTGCTTACATGAGCATACGGATCGGCGCTGCAAATTGATCCGGTCAATTCTTTTTGCGGTTGTGCAATCTGCTTTGATTGCGCCGCTGATTTTTGCTCAGTCTGTTGTTTTGCAATGCGAGAAACTTTCGATGCCAGCGATAGCGGTCCTTCGATCGGAACAGCCCATCCGGAGCCAAGTGGTTCGCTGCTGATTTCGCTTTCGAAACTAGAAGCGCTGCTTAACACTTGCTCGCTTGGCAACTGTCCGTGATAAGGCGTGTCTAATCTCTTGGCATCACTGCTGGCTGTTGATGCCATAGATGCAGTAGGTGTTGCGCAAGCAAGAATCAGCAGGCACGAGAGAGCGATTTTTATCGCTTTTCCCAGTTGTGTGGGCTTTTGAGAATTTGCTGCGGCGCAAAATTCTCGTGGATTCCGAGTTGGCATCGTGGCTCCTAAACGCATTCTTATAGAATGTCATGCTGTTGGCAGCCATCAGGGTAGCAGACTTTCTCTTGAAGACTGGGATGCCATGCGGTTTGTTTATATAAACCTTTCTTAGAGACTCTTTGAGACGTCGAATGTACTGCTTGCACGAATGCGGCTAGTACCATATGCGGTGCTCAGTGTTGAGCACTGGATACGGTGCTTGCCTCTTGCAAAAAAGTTCTCAACCAAAAAAATCTATCGGTAAGCTTGCGCTTCCCAGCGTTCACCCAATGTGGTTTCGCCTTCAAGATAAGGGCCGGAGTAAGAACCGTCATTCACAACACTGACGTTCGCTCTGAAAGTCAGCTCCTTAGAGGTTTTCGCTCCCTTCGCTTTTTCATACTTGCGCACAAATTGGAGTTTTGGAAATGAATACCAGCCTTTGAGCGTGAATTTCTCTTTGGTTTCTTCGTCAAAACCATGCCCCCAGACTTTTCCGGCTTCCTGCTCGATATACATTTTCGAATGAATTGGTTTGCCGTGATAGATGAAACCGGTGTTCCATTTGCCCGACAGGTGCGGTGCGTGCGCCGCATCGACAGGCTGTTGTTGCGGCGGCGGTTGATTCTGGGGCGGCGGCTGCTGCATCGCCGGGTCCTGCTGCATCGGCTGCTGAGGTTGCTGCGGCATCTGCTGTTGTGCAGGATCCTGCGCAGGTGCAGGTGGATTGGGATCGGCAACGGCTGAAGTCTGCGCCTCCCACTTGCCCTGAATGATGTTTCCGTTGAAAGCAGTCACGTACTCACCTTCCAGATAAGGGCCCTTGTATCCCATCGCGTCGACCATGCGAATTTTTCCGGTGTACTCGATGGGGGTGGCCTTTTTACTGGTGTATTTTTTGAAGAACCTGATTTCGCCTGAGGAGGTCATTTTTCCTTCGGCGATGTTAAAGGGCGAGTTGTTGTGGTCGTCCGTGCCCTGCCCCTGGAAAGTGTTTCCGGCCTGCGTAATGCGAGCGCTGGCCACCATAGGCTTGTTGTTGACGGTGTAATTGATCTTCCAATAGCCCGCAATGCTTGGAACGTCACCCACGTTGGCTGCCGGCGTCTGCTCTTGTTTTTGCCCCGGCTGACCGCCCTGTTTTGGAGTCAGGGAAACATTGGCGCAGCCGGCAAGGGAAAGGGTTACGACCAGTAAAGTGATGGACTTTGATGGTGTCCACTGACGAGCCGCATAGCCTGAGCTTGGGATTGAACCTTTGGCAGGGCGGACGTTTCGGGAAAATGCTTCGTCGGTCATTCTATTTTCGAAAACTGTTTTAGTAAGGCTGGTATCGCTGTCAGGCACGGGCTTCAGAGAAAGGAGCAGGCCCTTTGATGCCCTCTAGAACGAATTCTAGCGTTCTTTCGCCCGGCGAAATGCCCAAAAACGACCCTTTGAACTGCATAAAAGGATTTAAATTGATCTTTTTTGGGCAATTTAATCTTGGATGGGAATTCCACCATGGACAACGCAGATTTAATGCCGCAGAATACTGACATCTTACTATGTGACCAGTCAGGTCACGATTATTCATCCATAGACGACTCAGCCTAGGACTGGAAATGACCACTCCCGCCTCCACTGCTGCTGCCACCGACAAGGATACGCGTCCGAAGAAAGACGTGGAGCCGGCGGCCGAAACTGGGGACGAGAATGATGACGCCGCAGAAGGCGGGGACAAGCCTTCTCCAGTCGCAGCCGCGACCGACTTGTCGGTAAATCAAGTTCCGACAGGCGGAGCAACGACCGAGCGCGGTGTCGTGCCGACCGCCAGCATTTCCGAAACAGGGTTTACTTTTGGTGCTGTAGAGCCGAAACCTGAGAAGAAAGAGGGCTTCTTTAGCGGATTGTGGAGAGGCGCCGTGGATACTGTCACAGGTGCGGCAAAAGCTGTCGGCGACGGGGCCAAGTATGTAGCCAGTCTCGCCAAGTCTGCCTGGGACTCAGCGGCCGGTGTGATTGACAGTGCTTTGGATAGCGTCTGGGATAAGGAATTCGGTGCCGGCGAAGTAAAGTCAGTCAAAAATGATAAAGGTGAATACACCGAATTCACCGGTACGGCTGATGGGAGGACCATCAATTCCAAGAAAACCGAGAATGGTTATCTCACCACCGTCAGCGACCGTTGGGGCAACACCACTACTTTTGACGGCAATGCAGCCTTAATGACGGACAAGAATGGCGGCACCTATAGAATTGATGCGGCCACCGGCGATGCCATATTTGAAGGTAAGGACGGTCAGAAAATCATCCAACGCAAGGATGGTACGAAGGAATTTTATAGAAACGGCACCAAGATTGAGCAAGCTGGTGACGGCACGTTGAAGATGGAGAATGAAAAACTCCAGCGCTTCATCAGGGACAACGGCATCGAGGACCGGGTCAAGGCCTACCATGAAAAGCTTATTCCTATGTATAGCCACGGTAATCAGAACCGTGCGGATGTGCCTGCTGCTGAGCGCGACAAAGTTGGTGTTCACCAATTCGGCGACGGTACCGAGCGAGTAACTGAAGACGGCTCGAGATTCAGAAGAGACAGATTCGGCAACATGTGGTTGAGCCACAAGCTCGAGAGCGGTGAGCTCAAGATCGAGCAAGGTGCCGATGGTAAGCCGATCTTCAAAAGAAAAGACGGCACCGAGATAAAACTCTCTGACATGAAACCGTGTATGAGAAGAGCATTTGAAGCTCTTCAAAACGGCTCTAATGAAGCCGTCATAAATGGTGTGCCGCAAGTCAGGCTTGATGCCAAAGGTGGTTTGGTTGTCGGCGATGTGACCTTAGGCAAGCCTGACGCACAAGGCAAAATCACTACTGAAGTACAGACCGGCCCGGCGCCCACAGACAAAGCCGTCTATACAAATGATAAGGATGGTGTCCAGACCGGACCTGGTATGGATGGCGGAGAGCGCTTCATATATGACCGGAGAAACAAGGAAACACCTTATACGGAAGTAAATGCGAAGGGCGAAGTAGTTTCATCCTACAATCCGCAAACAGACACGTATAAGACTCCGGAATTCACCAGTAACCGTGATGTCATTGAAATGGCGGACGGCAACAAGATTTACCGCGACGGCACGATATCGAATGCTGACGGCTCGGTGAGCTTCAACAGCTCCGGGTATAGCTCGTCCCACCCCGAATACATCAGCGCCGGCGGCAAAATTACCGAAGTTATCGGCACAGCCGGCAGCGCTATCGGCGCGGCGAAGGTAAACCCGGGTGCGCCAGGAGCACAAAGTTTAGTTGAAGGCGCGATTACCAACATAACCGAAGCACTCGCCAGAGCCATCAAGACCGGCAATTTTGAGAAACTCAATCAGCTTTTCGGATTGCTCTCAGATGCTCAAGGCGCGCTGGTTCAGGTCCAGTATGCTCAGGCTGCCGAACGGCAACAGACCGCACTTAATCAGCAGGCCATCTTGGTTGAGAACGATAGAGAAAGACAAGCTTTGTCGCAGCAGCATAGAGTAGCTTAAACAAGCCCACAACCAATCCCAGGACCGCGGTTTTGCCTGCTAATATTTGACTGTTCGGTGCAGGAGTTTGCTGTGGCAATTCCATTGAATACCCAAGTCACTATATTGCTCATCAGCGGTGAGCAAGTTGAAGGCGAAGTTGCCATGGCCGACCAGAACACTTACCTTTGCCTGCGCAGGGAGAATGAGACTCTGTATCTTCCCTGGTCCGCCATCAAGTGCGTTCGTGGTCCTGCTCTTCCGGAAAGAAATCCGCTCGGGGCCGCGCGATTCCCGCCACAGTCGACCTGAGCCTATATACGATAGCTCTATATGAGCTATTTGAAAGCCGGCTCGATTCCGTTGGCATTCAGCCATTTTTCAATTCTTGTCAGGATCTTATTTTCGCGAAATTCATCAAAGCGCTGCAATTCATCAGGCGCTTTTTCAAGAATTTTCCTGAAGGCGCTCACTTTGTGCGGGCTTTCAAAAGCTATAGGCAAAATGTTCTTCAAGTCAGGTCGCTCGACCGTTTCCAAAAACGCATTGAGGTCTGCCAGCAAGTCCTCTTTTGTCAATTTGGGGACATAGAGAAAGCGTGTCGAATTGCGCTCTATATCGTCCGTGAGGTCGCGCAATTCAATTAAATTGCGGTTGACCATGCGCGTTTCGCCCTCGATTTTGTCGAGATAATAGGAATTGTCTTGCGAATCATCCAGCCACGCAAAAATGATGTCTTTGGCCGCAACTCTCAGTTTGTCCAAGCCGACTCTCCTTGATCACTCACTCGAACATCTGCTCGACTATCTACTGTTGTCTACGAGGAGCCAGATTGTATCGCTAAATTTGCCTGATTGCTTGCCATTGGCGTCCAGCGCCGCAATGCGCAGACCGTATATGGACGAGGAGGGTAATTTCGCCTCTCTAAAATTGTCGAGTGAGAGTTTTACAGAACCGCTTGCGGCTTTCAGCGGAATTTGAAAGACACTGTCTTTTGGAATTTCACCCTCATCGGAAACAGTTTTCAATTGATTCGGTGCAGTAGCAAACAAGACACACCCTATACTGCCCGTGATGGCAGAAGCATTATATGAAAAATTTACCTCTGGTCTGTTCTTATCGATGTGAAACAGACCAAGATCCGCATCATCAGGATAATCGAAGCAGAGATTGGAAAATCGATGCGAACTGTTTGGTTGAGCGGGTGCATCAACTACTTTGAATTTTGGAAAAATGTCATTGCCCGGGATGATGCCGATGCCCTTCATTTGCACGCTCGAGCTTGATGGAAAGCCAATAGTCAATTGAGTGGGAGGACCGTTAAGAGGCCAACCTGTCCCGCGCAATGAAAGAAGATGGCGGTGATATTGATTATCGTTCAATTGTGCCGGCGTGATTGCTCTGCGATCTTCTTTTTCATAGCCGCTGGTGTGCAATGTCATCCAATGCAACTCGACGTTTGGATTAGCAGGCTCGACCGGTGTGCTGATTTTGGCATCAACGTAGAACGCGTCTCCATCGAGAGGGCTTAGAGTGCGCGAGAAAAGTCCGATTCCGGGCTCGTGCTCCGAGTTGCTGGAGACATTCAAGCTGTCTTCTTTTGGATCAAAGCTGACGGTCTTCCAAAATTGCAACGGCGGACTGAGCGCTTCCGATGTTTTCTTTGCATCAAGTGAAAAGCTTGGATCGTTTGTTTTCGGATCGACCACGATCGGCACTAATGAATCGAATGTAGTATCCCATCGCGCCGTGCTGCCGACCAGTCGCCCGTCTCTAAGCGCGTCTTTGAGCGCGCCGCCCGACACGGTCGGTGCTCGCATGAGTCCGTTTTTCGCATCGAGGACGACGGGAAAAAATTGAGAAACTTGCGGGACGAATGCAATTCGGCGCGGCAAATCTTTTGTGATGCAGTAGGGAGCGTTTTGTTTTGCACAAATTATGGCGACTGATTTTTGTATTTTTGCAAGCAAGTTGCCGGCGCCTTTATAGTGCTGGCTTTGAATGAATGAATTGCGGCAGAAAGCAAGCATGAAAAGCAGACAGACCAGCCCGGCCGGAATCATTGCTATGAGTTGCCTTTTTGCCAGTGCTGCAGACAAACCGAAACAAAGTATCGGCATCAAAATTGCCATACCAGCCTGCGCGTGAGCGAGATATCTGTGCCCATAAAAATCATCAGCAACCAGTGATCCATTGCCGCCGATAAGCAGACCGTAAAAAGTCCATGCCAGAGCTGTCGCTGCTATGACGCGATATTTTTGATTGCTCCACAACCCGTACACGGACAGGGCTGCGGACAATCCATATATTACGTAAAGGAAAATATACTGGCTGCTGTATTTCGTGAGAATGGATCTGTTGATAGGAAACATTGTCGATAAGAGTGAGCTTTTCAATCCGTTCGGCAGCATTGCCACTATTGATCCAACAGGATCGAAGCCCCTGGCCATTTCGATAAACATGAATGACAGTGAGGCAAGGGTCAGGCACGCGATAGTAATGAAGAACCGTGTGCGACCAGGCGCCGCCTTGTCATTGATAAGCTGTTTGTAGTGGCTTCTTGCTGAGGGATCAAAGGCAAAATTGAAAATCTCGAAAATGGCGATGATTTTCAGCAGATACCAGCTCTTTGCGTATGCAAGGCATGCGCAGATGAAAAAGATGATGCAGAGCGCGCTGTTTCTTTTGGCTGCGCTTTCCGGTCCGGCTTTGAACACCGGGTGAGCAGACAAATAAGAATTCATTGAAAGCGCGAAAAACAGCACAGATAGTTCAATTCCGAAGGAACCGAGGAAATTTATCTGCTCGGCGCTTAGTGTATGAATTGAAAAAATCAAGGTGGCGAAAATGGAAATGCCGAGGGAGACTTTCGTCCCGAAGTCCTTCGTCAACTTTCTCGACACCAAATATAGAGCCGTGCCGCAAGCCGCATGCGCAATCATCGCGACCAGTCTTGCCACCCCTTCTCCAGCTTGAGAGAGGACCAGGCAAGAGAGGCTGGCTAACGGTCCAAATGCATCTTGCTGTGAAGGTCCTCTCCACGAAAGAAAGTTGCCCCACCCCCCATCGGCAGTCCCGCCCAATAAGTCTTTCGACCACACGGCGATGAACTGCTCGTCAAGCAGGAATTTAGAACCAAGTGACGGAAGAAAAACGAACAGAGTGACGAGGAAGGACAGCACGGCGGCTCCCGCCACAAGCGCCGTTTCATTCAATTTGCCAGAGCTGGCAGATTGTGTTTTTTCTTTCTTTGAGCTGTTTATACTTGTCGTTTCTGTTTCAGTCATTTCGTTTCTCAGTTTGACTGCCGCGGACATCCATGTGAAGCGGCTGTGATGCATGCTCAGTCTATCCTATTCTTTCGATTCATCATTAGTGCGCCAAACGCACCTGCATACTGCATAATTCCTTGTATGGTCAGCGAATTCATATTGCATATCCCGGAAGGCATTAATTTTGACTGCACTGGTTGCGGCAATTGTTGCTTTTTGTGGCCCGTGCCTTTAACAGACGACGACGTGAAACGCATAGGTTCCCTGCAATTCACCGAACAAAAATTTGAACCTGCTCACATTATCAAAACCGGCGTGCCTGGCTCGGCCGGACAGAACTCATTCGCGGCTGCGCTGGGCAAGAGATGGGACGGTAAATGCCAATTTTTGTCGCCTGACAACCGCTGCGAGATTCACTCTCAGTTTGGCGCGCCAGTAAAGCCATCCATGTGCCAGTTGTTTCCTTATACGTTCACGAACACACCCGCGGGCGTTTTCGTCGCTGCCAGCTTTGCTTCGACCGGCGTGCTTTACAACCGGGGCAAGCCTTTAGCCGAACAGCGGGAGCATTTGCAAGAAACATTCGAGCTTTTCAAAAGGCTGTTCGCCAATCTCAAACCCGATTGGTCGAACTTGCAATTGGTCGATGGACAGCCGCTCATTTTCGAGGAATATCTCGAATTCGAAACTGGTTTTTTGAACGCTTTGTCGCCTCTCTCCAGTGAAAGAGCCGAAAAAATTCTCATCGGTTTATCCAAAAGAATTTTTGGACTGATCGTCAATAAACGAGATTTCGATCGTGTGCCGGGCGTAGATGTAAAGCCTCGCACCATAGACTCTCTGGTGCTTAAGAGCTTGATGGCGACTTACTTTCCTTCAGACGTATACAGAGAGAATACCTGTGATATCGATTCGGCTGCTCTGGCTCGAAATTTTGTCATGCCACCGGATAAGGTGCTTTTGGATCTAGATTCGAAACAGTATGGCTTTTCGCAACTGACACAATATTCTCTGGGTCCCTTAAACGACGACAGTGAAAATTTGCTAAGACGCTTTGCCTATTTGAAAATTTTCTCGAAACTCTATTTCGGCGCAGGCTTTGCCGGCTTGAGTTTGCTGGCCGGTCTCAATCATCTGGCAAGCGTCATTGCGCTTGTGCGCATAGTTCTGAAATTGAGGAACATAGATTCGAAAAAGACCGGGCGTGAAATTTCTTTTGAGGAAACTGCAGAATGTGTAAGAACTCTGGAGAGAAGATTGACGGTCGCCAACTTTTCTAAGCAGTCGAAAACCATTTTGGAAGTGCTTTTGTCGTCTCCTGAAAGAGCCGAGCGTATCTCGTCATTGGCTTCATGAGATGGGCGACAAGCACGTTCTGGCAAAAGAACTTTTCAATACCTTTCGATCTCTGCAGTATCGAAATTATCGTCTTTATTTTATTGGACAACTTCTTTCTCTGTCCGGTACATGGATGCAACAAGTTGCATTGAGCTGGCTTGTTTACAGGATGACGCATTCTACGTATTTGCTTGGAGTAGTGGAAGGAGCGAGCTTACTGCCGGTCATGCTTTTAGGGCTTTTAGGCGGATGGGTTGCTGACCACAGCAGGAAGAAAGACGTTTTGATTGTTTGTCAGTTGGTGGCGATGATTCAAGCATTGGTTCTGGCGCTTTTGACCTTCAACAACCAGATTGAAGTTTGGCATTGCATTGCTCTGGCGCTCCTGCTGGGCACGGTCAACGCTTTTGAGATCCCGACCCGCCAGTCATTTTTGCCTCAATTAATTGACCGCAAGGATCTGGTCAATGCCATCAGTCTAAACTCGTCGATATTCAACGGCGCTCGCATCATCGGTCCGGCCATCGCCGGTCTTGCCATTCCGTTTTTTGGCGAGGCGGCATGCTTCTTCCTCAATGCGGCCAGTTATCTTTCGACTTTGATTGCTTACATTCTCATCAAAGACAACAATGGAAACGGGCAAGCTGACGCGGCAGAGAAGAAAGCCATCGCCGACGGTGTCAAATTCATTCTCAACTCTCCGACAATCGTGCGCCTGATTTTCTTAGGCGGCGTAATCAGTCTGTGCGGAATGAACTATAACGTGCTCATGCCTGTTTTCGCCTCCGATATTCTGCACGGAGATGTCCGTACTTTGGCCATGTTGCGAGCCGGTGCCGGCCTCGGCGCGTTTTCCGCCGCGCTCTTGCTTGCCAGCCGCGGCAAAGGCGAGTTTCTCAAAGTCAATTTGGGCTTTGCAAGCATTTTGTTTGGCATGAGCCTCTTTGCGTTTTCCCTGTCCAGTCAATATTGGCTCTGCCAGATCATTATCGTCTTTGTCGGTTTTTTCCTCACGTCTCAACTAAGTGGTGGACATTCGCTCGTGCAACTGGCTGTAAAAGATGACTTGCGCGGTCGTGTTCTCGGTATTTATTTAATCGTGATGATGGGTTTTTCCCCTGTTGGAAGTTTGATAATCGGTTGGTCCGCCGCTCACTATGGTGCACCGGTGGTAGTATCGGCATGCGCATGTATATGCATGGTCGCCGGCCTTGTTTACACGCTCTGGACAAGAAGAGATAAGAGTTCGTCGGAAGATTATTAACTGGACGCATAGCTGGTTGATTGCGAGCGTCTTTATGTGTGGAATGATAATCTTGTCGAATTGGATGAATTGGCCACAGGAAAGGCAGCATGCCCGACAGCGCCGAAGAGACGACAGTCAATGCCCAGAGCACGCCCCACAGGGATCATGGCGGCTTGCATTTGAGCAGCAAATTGCTGATTGGCATTCTCGTCGTCAACACTTTCGGAGTGGGAATCTGGATCGGTTCACAATTCATGTCCAAGGACCAAAACGATACCCCAGTCAGGGTTTCCAATGGGCGAAACGATTCAAACGAAAACATTTTGCCGCCTGCGCCTCCAGCCAAGCCTGAGGTTCGCAATCTGGGCGAATCGACAGTGGCAGATATCGCCGAAAAGGTAGCTCCTGCGGTGGTCGCCATCGAGGTGACCGCCAGAAATTCGGCCGAGAAGACACTAGCCACAGCAATCGAGTCGCCGACGCCCCAGTATTTTTTCGGACCGCGCATGCGCCCCCAACAGATTCCCCAACCCTTTGTAGATGGGCAGGAAAAGCGATCGGCAGGCTCTGGAGTGATTATCCGGGAGGACGGCTATATTTTGACCAACAGCCATGTGGCTCGCGCCGACAGTCTGATAAAAGTCCTTTTGAACGACAAGCGGGAGTTTCAGGGGCAATTGGTCGGCAAAGACAATTTCACGGACTTGGCGCTGGTGAAGATAAATACTCACGGATTGCCGATTGCGCGGCTGGGTTCGAGCAAGCACATAAGGCCGGGCGAATGGGCGATTGCCATCGGCAATCCTTTCGGCTTCGAGCACACTGTCACTCTGGGAATCGTCAGCGCCATCGGCAGGTCGGTCGCCGACCTCAATCACCATGTGGAATTGATTCAGACGGATGCTGCAATTAATCCCGGCAATTCCGGCGGGCCTCTCCTTAATCTCGGCGGCGACGTCATCGGCATCAACACGGCTATTAGATATGATGCGCAGAACATCGGATTCGCCATACCTGTCGATGTCGCTCGCGAAGTGGCTACGAGTTTGCTGGCCAACCGTTCGATCAGCAGACCTTACCTGGGTATCTACATGCGGGACCTGGATCCTAAAGTGCGCGAGGCGCTTTCCATTCCCAAAGACGTCCAGGGTGTTCTAGTCCGCAAAGTGGCGACTGGCGGTCCTTCTAATAGAGCGAAGTTGGTTCCGGGAGACCTGATAACCAGAGTAAACGGCACGGCCGTCGCATCATCAAAGGATATGCGCGAAATTTTAAAAACAAGCAAGCCCGGAGACGTCCTCAAAATAACCTTCAGCAGGCGAGGCACCGTATCGCAAACCGACCTGACAGTCGGGGATTATTCCAAAGAAGTCGTCGATGATTAATGCATGCTGATCGAATTTAAGGTGCCGGTGGTATTTTCCCCAATGCGTTCGCATATCGCCGCGGCTATTATGCGTTTATCTTCGTCTCTTTCAATTTAGGCAACTAATCCTCGATTTGGTCGAGGGCTCTTCATCTACCTATGACGGCGGTGCAAATGAAAGCGCTGCCGCAAGAAAAGCAGTGCACACGCGCTGCTGTGAGGTCTTGCCCATATGCCCGCTGGTGAATCAAACGTGTCTGAAGCAGTCAATGCGACTGAGAAATTCGCTGCTGCCGATTCCGGTAAAAGCCAGACTTCGACGCGTTCGGCGATGGAAGACTTTGCTGCCGGTGCGTGGTCATCATTTAAATATAGTCTTGTCCAATCTCCACTGACCGGTGCAACTCAGCTCATAGATAAAGTGGCCGGCACTAATCTAGAGCAGAGCACCAAATACTTTGCCAAACCCGAACACGCCGAATTCGGATCTTCAGCCTGGGCTGGTCAGACTGTGGGTGGAACGATAGGCGGCGCCATTCCATTTTTAGTTATGGCAAGAGTTGCCGGTCCGGGTGCGGGCGCCAAAATGGAAACTTCTGCGCACTACGCACTAATGAATCGCGGTGCGATCGCTCCAATTGCTAAAGCCGCTCTTGCTGGCGCCGGTTACAACGCAATCTTTACTCCGAATGAAGAGGGTGAAGATTTTCTGACGGCGCGCACGCGCAACATGCTCGTGGGCTCGGTGACCTGGGGCGGAATGACGGCCGCAAGTATTGGTCTGAAAGGGCTTGGAATGCGCGCTTTCAACCAGCAAGCCATCGCCGAAGCAAATGGACTGACGGCAGCCAAAGCGTACACTGAAGGCATACTTGCAAATAATACTTTCAGGGCAGTAATGAAAAATGACATGTTCGTCGGCGCGGCAGGTGGTGTCGTTGGTGGTGTCATAGATGTGCAAGGAAAGTCGCTTTTGGCCGGCAACGGTTTTGCATCGGCGCATGATACATTCCAGGCGGCGACTACTTTTGCTCTCGGCGGCGCCATGATGGGCGGCGCCAATATCGCATATGAAAAATACAAACCGACAAGCGGTGTAAAAGGCGTTCGCACACTCGAAGACATGACCAGACTTGCCGAGTCGACTCGCGATCCGAATGCACCGCCGCGCTGGCACTACGATAAGATTGCAGAACAGGACGCGGCATTAGCAGGCGGTCTATTGAAGACTCCGGATTTCAAACTGGTAGATTCGCAAACTATGAGTTTGTTGCCGCTTGCCGATCAAGCGATGCTCAACCGAGCCAATCTCGATGTTATCGCCGGATTGAAAACCATACGAGAAAACGGCCCCATTGCCACCATGTACGGTTCGGCAAGAACGAAATCGGACACCTTTGCATATCAAAGAGGCCGGTATACATCAGCTCTGCTTTCTCAGGAAGGCTATACGATGAACACCGGTGGCGCAGGCGGAATAATGGAAGCCGGAAACCGCGGCGCCTATGAACGAGGCGGCAAGAGTATCGGCTCGTCTCTAGAGCTGCCGCATGAAAGATTGGGCAACGGATATCAAACGCACATTCTCAAGTTTGCAGAATTCGGACCTCGCAAACAAGTGTTGCGGGAACATGATGTAGCCATTGTTGAAAAGGGCGGCATCGGATCCGTAGACGAGATGGCGGAGCTGATCACGCACTTGCAGACGAAGAAGAAAGATCCGGTACCGGTGTACATCATGTCGGAGCTGCCATACAAGCATTTCGACAACATGATGAGAGCGATGGAAAAAGACGGTTTGATTTCCAAGGGTGACCGTGATTTGTACCAAATTGTCAGCGACCCGCGGGACATCATCAAAGATTTGAGGCAAAGACGGGCAGTTCCTAATTCAGGTATGGCAGGCGAACAAACCGGTAATATTGTTCTGCAAACCGGCGGAGCATAAGGAAAAAATCAAATGTCATTGTCGAAGAAGAAGTGCATTCCATGCAGTGGTGGAACGCCGACCTTGAGCGAGAGCGAAAGAAACGATCTGCTTAAACAGGTGAGCGGATGGCAAGTTGAAGACGAGAAGAAGATAGTGAAGAGCTTTTCCTTCAAAGACTTCAACGAGCCTATGAAGCTGGCGAACAAGATTTGGGAAATTGCCGAATCCGAAGGGCACCATCCGGATCTTCTAGTTGCCTGGGGCAAACTAAAAGTGGAAATCTGGACGCACGCGGCCGGCGGTCTTACCGAAAGCGATTTCATTCTTGCCGCCAAGATAGATCAAGCTTCTTGATCGCAGCTTCTTGATCGCAAGTTATGGATAGAGTTTGTAAAACAAGAACGACAAGCCGAACAAACCAAAAATCACAGCCCAGATCCAGGCTGGTGAAGCAGTTGAGCTGCCTTTGATTTCTTTCGAACGCGTGCGCATGGCTTGCGTCGTTCCGGTTTGACTCTGGGCATGCACGGAATCAAGCTGAATGCCTGATGATGATGCAGGAGAAGCCGACGGCTTCAATGATATCGGCTCATCGTCGTCATCGTCCGCCAGTGCCGCGGCGAGCCCGGGAGGCATGGCATCTCTTTCTTTAGAGGCTGCAGTCGAGGGAGCTGCTGCTGCCCCGGAAGCATGCAACTGCTCTGCTTTGATGACTACTCTTTTGACCACGTCAGGAAGCTGATCTTTCCATGTTTGCGAATCAAGGAAATCTGTGGCGCCTAACTGCATTGATGTTTTGATCAATCCGCCATCAAGCGTTTCGTTGCTGACCACGAATTGAATTTTCGGGTGTTGCTCTCGCAAATCACCCAGAAGCGTCAGTGCCTTCATGGGCTCGGGCGCTAATTCGATCCATACCAGCTTAGGTGTCAACGAAGCGATTTGCTTGGCTGCACTTTGCCTGTTGACTGTGCCGATGAGCCTGAGCTCACTATGGGCTCTGATCAACTCTTCAATCTGCTTGGCCTTTTCTTCACCGGCCTCGCAAATGATCAATGTGGTTAACGACACTATTAGCCTCGAATCTAGTTATTAGGTGAGTGAGAAGCCACTTAGGACACCGCTAGTTTCCATGATTTTGCGGCGCACGTCCTCAGCACTGATGGCGCCGAGTTCGAGATCCTTGAAGATGCACAGCAATTGCATGGAAGTCATCAAGCAGAGATTTTTCTTCTTGGCGAACTCTGCCAGAGCTTCAGTGAAGTCCGGCTCGGTGCGCTCGGTCGGAGGTCTGTTGGACCAGGTGCAAGCAACCAGCAAACCTTTTGGTTCGCTTTCATGCTCGCCCCAGTAATTGATAACCGATTCGCCCAGAAGAGCAAGGTCCGTACGTTTAGCTTGAGAGTTGCTCTTCACCACATGGGTGAGAACATCGGCCTTCTCACCAAGGTTGAGCCACAATTCGTTGGGATTGCTTGGTGAAACGGTGGTGCTCCAGCCGATCTTTCCGAATGCCTTCTGGCATGCGGAAACCAGTCCGGTGCCGTCAGCAGAAAGCAGCGAATTCTTGATGCCGTCGAGAAGCGAAATGCGCGATTCGATCGTGCCGATTCTGTTTTGAATCTGGCGAATCTGTTCGTTCAAGTCATTCCTTTCGGCCTTGAGCTCATTCAACCCAGGGAAGGAGTACTGCAAGCACCAATCTGGTGCGCCGACTGCTGTGTTTTCTTCCAATTGTGTGCTCATTGCTTTTGCCTGTATTGAATGTGTACTCGACTCACTGACTATGGATTCCGGCTTCGGCGGTGAAGGTGGTGGCGGTGGTGCCGGAAGCGGAGGAGGAGGTGGTGGTGGTGGTGGCGGCGGAGGAGGAGGCGGCGGCGGCGGCTCAGGCTCCACGGGCAAGGGCGGAGGCGGAGGTGGTGGCGGCGGTGGTGCCTCTACTTTTATAGGCTCCGGCATAGGTTCCGGCATAGGCTCCGACTCAACCGGAGGTGGCGGAGGAGGAGGAGGAGGTGGTGGAGGAGGTGGTGGTGGTGGCGCCGGTGGTTCCGGTGCCGGCTCGTCCGCGAGTTCGGTCAGAGAGTCGGTAAGACTCAATGGCTCGTCCAAACTGATGGGTGCGTGCGTGCCTGTCGAAGTGCTCTCACCTGTCTGCGCATCGTCCTCGGGGCGTGAGGTCGCAGGCTGTGCAGCTTGACCGGAAACTTTCAATGATTCCAACTGAGCCATCAAATTGGTGGCTTTGCTTGCTTCCGCTGCTGGTGCAACCGGTTCAGGCGGCGGCGGAGGTGGCGGAGGCGGTGGAGGTGGTGGTGGCGGCGGTGGCTCTGGCTCTGGCACCGGGGGCGGTGGCGGAGGTGGAGGCGGAGGTGGAGGTGGAGGTGGAGGAGGCGGCGGAGGCGGAGGTGGTGGCGGCGGCGGTGGCGGTGGTGCCGGCGCTTCCGGTTCCGCTCCACCAAGAAGAGAACCAAGCGATGGTCTCGGTGCAGGTGTTTCCGTCTTTGCTGCTTCGGCTTTCACAGAATTGATAATGTCTTCCGCGCTCATGGCGCCAGGCTGTGCTGACAAATCTATAGTGTCGGAAGTAAGAGAATCCATGCTCGCTGCGGGCAACTTGTCATAAGTTGCCATTGGCGAATTGTGTTCGCCGGATAATGAAAGGGGCGGTACCGATGCAGTTGCTGTTGTCGGCTCAGGCAGTGTCGCGGTCGAGGACTCGGCCGTCTTGGCTGCAAGCATCGCACCCAGACCGGAACCACCAGAGTTTGTTGCTGCCGCTGGAGCCGCTTCTTGAATCTGCGGGCTTTCCAGTCTGGGCAATTGCGTACTGGAAGTGCTTGCTTTGTTGGAAACAAACTTGTGCGGATCGGTAGCGATCGCCTGCGCTTGATGCTCCACGGAAGCGGCCACTAGCGCTGCTGTTTCGTCTTTCACATATTGAGAAATGTCCTCGCCTTCGCGCTTGGAATACCAGAGGTTGAGGCAATGGATCAATGTGCGGTCGAAATCCGGCGAATATGGTGCCGGAAGGAAGATAATCCTGCCGCCCTTATCACCTGCGTAAAGGTGCGCTGATATGCACTTCTTCGGACCGGCTGTAGCCAGCACGTTATAACCTTCCGTAAGGAAGTCCGTGCGAATAATGGTGCTCCATTCAATACCGGGTTGAGCCAGATATGAGGCAAATTCACTCTCGTTGCCTTCATCGGTCATTTCCACGTTGCGACCATGAGATACGGCGCTCATGTGTCGAGTGTTTCGCTCGGTCGATTTATCTGGAGCGAGGCTGAGCAGCCAGACATAGTTGTCCATAGCCGACGCCTTGCCCTGAATGAGGAAAGGTCGGCACAGGAAGTAAACCAGAATGCCGCCCTTCTCGAGAAACTTGACCAGTTGCTCAGTGCGGCTGTTGATTTCGTCGGTAATTGCTTCGAGCAATGCATCATTGGTCGTATTGACTGAAGTAAGACCTTCAGTCTGGGCAGCTTCGATCTGCCGAATCATGTCCGGATCTCTGTCGAACAGGTGCAGCGTGCTGACCGGGTTCACGATTATGGCTGTGTAGTAATCGAGAGGTTTGGCGCGACCGGATGTGAGGAAAGACTCTTCGCCGAAGCCAGGGCAATTCAGCCTGAGAATCCTATCCTTCTCAATGGATTTCATTATTGGTACCTACCTGACGACTTACTCTTAGTCACTTACTCGTTTCGTTATACCCACTAATTAAGAAGCGATCAAAGGCATATCGTTGCCAAGCACGGGCCTTGCAGCTTTTCTTAATGTCAAGCCAAACTCCTTGGGGCGACGAGCTCCACGAGGTTGACTTCTGCCATGCCGGACAGGACCAGATCGGCGTGTGCGAAATCCTGGTGCCTAGTAGCCTGGCACGGAATGGCAATGCACATCATACCCGCTGCCTTTGCCGCACAAACCCCATTGAAAGTATCTTCAATTACCAGACACTCGGAAGGATTTTGACCCAGTCTTTGCGCCGCCAGAAGAAATACATCCGGTGCCGGCTTGCCGTTTGGTACTTCGTCTCCGGAGCAAAGATACTGGAAATACTTTCTGGTGCCGGTCAATTCAACTACAAGCTCAATTGTGGGCATCGTTGCTGATGACGCGATCGCGGTCGGTATCTGCAATTGGGAAGTTTTCTCGAGGGTTTGAAGCACCCCTGGCTGCACTTGAAGCTGTTCTTTGAAGAGCTGATGAAGCACGGCCTCTTTGCGTTGTACGAACTCAATCGCCGTCATCTCCAGCTTATGGCGCTTAAGAAGATGTTTTGCACAATCCAGGTCTTTCATTCCCAGGAAGTTGTGATTGTCTTCCTCGAGGAAAGTTAGCCCAAAATCGGCAAGATACCTTTGGTAAGCGAGCAGATGCAGCGGTTCTGAATCTATCAATACGCCGTCCATATCAAAGATCAGCGCTTTTACGCCATTAACGGCATTTTGTCGACCGGTCGCCATGGGAAATTCTCTCTGTCAGGCAAATTTAGCCAAATATATCAAATGGGGACGGTTAGCATATCCGTCCCCATCAACTGATCTAAATTATGAGCTGTCTCGACAAGACTTACTTGGAATCGAGTTCTTCGCCCATGCTGAAGGAGTCCAAGCTGAACGGCTTTTCCCATCCATGACTGATCGAGTTTCTGCCACCGGAATACACGCCTTCAGCGGTTCCGACGATCATGCCGAAAGGAACGCCCATCAAAGAAGCCATGCCCAGGGGAATCATGTGCTCTTTGCCGCCGATGTTATCGGCGAATTGTTCGCTGAAACCGACGCTGCGGGCTCCGGTGCGGCGAACTATCGCTACAGGAATGCCGAAAACCATTCCGCCGCCCATGGCGACCATGCGTACTGGCAGCATCAGGGCTTGCTTAGCCATAGTGCCTTCGCTTTCCGCAAATGCAGGCGAAGTATTAAGGGTGAGGGCGAGAAGCGCCAATAAACCGATCTTCTTGTTCACGTCGTATCCTCCAGAACAGGCCGTAGCGGGGTTTCCGCTGATTGCTCCCGACTCCCTTGATTGGTGACTCTTGGTAACTAGGGGTCATAGTAAGCGTAAGACGAAGTCATAATAACACCGTATTAGTACATACTCTGTTGGTGTACTGTAAAATCATGCGCGGCTGCAAAGGGCGCACATATGCAGTCGGCACCACTCTCAAGTTAACGAAAAATGTCTCAGTCCAAGTCCACATCTCAATCAAACCAAAACTCGACTTACCATCGCAAAGGTTTCGGTCTCAAGGACGAAATTCATGGTGAGTTGAAAGCTGCCTACGACTCCGAGTTGATAGCTGAGCTCCGGGAGAACAACAACACCTTGGTGCGCTCCGGGCTGACTATCAGATTGGCTTCGGCTTTCGGATTCTGCTGGGGCGTGGATCGTGCCGTGTCCATGGCGTATGAAACCCGGCGTCATTTCCCGGACAGACGTATCTGGATCACCAATGAGATTATCCACAATCCGGTCGTCAACCAGAATTTGCGCGAAATGCAAATTGATTTCATCGCCGCAAAAGGGGACGGAAGCAAAGATTTTTCGCCGGTCAAAGAAGGCGAAGTAGTGATCCTTCCTGCCTTCGGCGCCTCAGTCGAAGAAATGGAATTGCTCGAGTCGAAGAAGTGCGAGATTGTCGATACCACCTGTCCGTGGGTATCTCGTGTTTGGAACCGCGTCGTTAAATACGAGCAGGGTGAATTCACCGCCATCATTCACGGTAAGTACAATCACGAAGAAACCATTGCTACTTCATCCAGAGCCCGCCACTACTTGATTGTTCAGAACATGTCGGAAGCCGGCTGGGTGTCCGAATATATTTTGAAAGGCGGAAGCAGGGAAGAATTTCTCGAGCGATTTCGGTCTGCAACATCTAAAGGCTTCGATCCGGACGAGCGCCTGGTGCGCATCGGCGTAGCCAATCAGACAACGATGTTGAAGGGCGAAACCGAGCAAATAGGCAAGCTGTTCGAGCGCACAATGATGACGAAGTACGGACCGGAACATCTGGAGAAACATTTCCTCAGTCCGGGCGACACCATATGCGATGCCACTCAAGAGCGTCAGGATGCGATGTTGAACCTTGTCGAGGAGAAGCTTGATGTGATTCTCGTCATCGGCGGTTTCAATTCTTCCAACACCGGTCATTTGCATGAGATAGCCGATCACAAGCAGATTCCTTCCTATCATATTGATGGGCCGTCTTGCATCGGTCCCGGCAATACAATCAAGCACAAGCCGCAAAATGAGAGCGAATGCATTGTGGAAAACGATTGGCTGCCGGACGGTGATATCACCATTGGTGTAACAGCCGGTGCCTCGACCCCCGACCAGGTGGTGGCTGAAGTTTTAGAAGCGGTTTTCGCATTACGCACAAAGCAAGGCGGATAGTTAAGTGACTGAATTGAAGCCTGGCTTTCAAGCAAGCTCAAAAACGCAGGCGGCGGATGCAGCGGTGGATGCTTTTGTCGAAACTCCATTCATGCAAGCATTGCGCCGTCAGAAGTCTGCTTACACTCCCGTCTGGCTGATGCGCCAGGCCGGACGTTTTATGCCTGAGTATCGAGAAGTCAGAGCGAAAACCGGATTTCTGGAACTCTGCCATAACAGCGAACTTTGTGCCGAAGTGACCGTAATGGCTGTCAAACTCTTGAAGGTGGATGCGGCGATCATTTTTTCGGATATTCTGCTTCCTCTGCAGTCGCTCGGTTGCGGGCTCGAATTCGTAAAGGGCGACGGTCCGGTCATTCATAATCCGGTCCGGTCGCTTGCCGACGTTGAAAAGCTGCCCGGCATTGATTGCAAAGACAGTCTCTCCTACGTGCTTGACGCGGTCAAGGCGGCACGCCGCGAATTGCCTGCGGATATTCCTTTGATTGGATTTGCCGGTGCGCCTTTTACGCTTGCCTCCTACCTCATTGAGGGCGGCTCATCTAGAAATTTCGAGAAAACCAAACGCTTCATGTATACGGAAAGGCGTGCCTGGGACATGCTCATGCAGCATCTGTCCAAGATCGTCAGCGAGCATTTGAACAACCAGATCGAAGCAGGTGCTCAGGCCGTTCAAATCTTCGATAGCTGGATCGGCTGCCTTGGCCAGAGCGATTATATCGAATATGTTTTGCCCCATGTGGCACGCACCATAGCCGGTGTCAATAAAAAAGCACCGCTGATTCATTTCGGCACAGGCACTTCGGCACTTCTGGAATTGATGAAGCAGGCAGGCGGTGATGCCATTGGTGTAGATTGGAGAATCGAACTCGGTGCGGCCTGGGAAAAAATCGGTCAAGATCGCGCCGTTCAGGGCAATCTCGATCCGGTGATTCTTTTCGCCGGAAAAGAGGAAATCAAACGTCGTGCCGAGCAGGTTTTGAAGCAGGCAGGCGGTCGGCCGGGTCATGTCTTTAACCTCGGGCACGGTGTTTTACCGGAAACTCCATATGAGAACGTGAAGTACCTCGTCGAGGTAGTGCACGAACTCGGCAGCAAATAAATGTTCAACGACAGCGAGTTCTTACGATGGTGACGACAAGAAAAAAAGTAGTCATCATTGGTGGTGGCATAACAGGACTTGCGGCCGCTTTCAGATTGAAATATCTGAGTGTTGGAAAGTCGCTTGATATCAGTATTGTAGAAGCTGCTCCGCGATTGGGAGGAGTGATAGAAACGGTTTTCTCCGAAGATTGCCTGCTTGAATGCGGGCCTGATTCGATGCTGAGCACAAAACCGGCCGGCGTTCGATTAATGAAAGAACTCGGCATGGAAAATCAGATAATCGAGACATGCGCCGAAAATCGTCGCGCTTTCATTGCCGCTCATGACTGCCTCTTGCCCATGCCTGAAGGCTTTCGCCTGATCGCACCGGAGAGCGTTGCGGCGCTCGCCGCTTCGCCGTGCCTGAGCGTGGTCGGCAAATTGCGCGCCGTTTGCGAGCCGTTTGTGCCGCGACACGCAGCAATGTCGAATGGAGAGCTGCCTGACGATTTTGACGAGAGTCTGTCCAGCTTTGTGCGACGGCGCCTCGGTGAGGAGACATTGGAAAGGCTAGCGCAGCCGCTATTCTCAGGAATTTATACGGCAGATCCTGAAAATCTCAGCATGCGTGCCACCATGCCTCAATTTCTGGAATACGAAGCAGAATTCGGCAGTGTCGTAAAAGGACTGCGTGAGAAAGGCAAGGCTGCTACAGGACGGCAAAACGGCAAAGCTGAGAGTGTGCGATATAGCATGTTTGTCGCCCCTGAAAGAGGCATGGGATCACTTGTTAATGCGCTAGAGAAAGGCTTGAAGGGCGTTTCCATTCATGTGGGCAAGTCAGTTGCAACACTGAGTTTCCACTCAAGCGATAATCAATGGCGAATCGAAAGCGCAGACGGCAGCGTTTGGCAGAGCGATGCCATTGTAATGTGCCTGCCCGCCAAAGCTGCGGCAAAATTACTTAGCGATGCTGCACCTGAAGCGGCACAACACCTTTGCCAAATTTCCTACGCCTCTTCTGCGGTAATAAACTTTATTGTTGAAAGAGAAAATGTTTTGCACCCGCTGGATGGATTTGGTTTTGTGGTGCCGGCTCTTTTGAAGAGAAATTTGCTTGCGGGCAGTTTTTCCAGTGTCAAATTTAGAGGACGCGCGCCTTCGCATCTTGTGATTTTGCGCGCGTTTGTAGGCGGGGCACTGTTTCCTCAGATGATGGAGTTGTCCGATTCTGAAATGTGCCAGCGCGCGTTTGCAGACTTGAGTTTTTACCTCTCGATTAGATCTCCTGCCAGGGGACGTCCATTCAAAGAAGCACTGGTATCACGCTGGTATGACTCGATGCCGCAATATGCGGTAGGGCACAGGAAATTGGTAAAGAATATCGAACATGAAGTGAGTAAGCTCACAGGCGCCTTCATTTGTGGATCTGCGTATGAAGGCGTGGGCATTCCTGACTGCATCGCCAACGCCGAAAGCACTGCAAGATCGGTTTTCGATTCACTCTTTCCGATTTAACGGTGCCCTCAATGGGCAAAGAAACTTTGGCTCTTATTGGTATTTCGGAATTTTATGGAATCACTCGCTCACAAGCAGAAAGACGCAGCAGACAGACCGCCCAAGCACAAGATCGCCACGGTGGACAGCGGCTGCAATCTTTGCGGCTCTTACCGGCGCGCACTTGTGACGACTGGCAAAGAGCACGAGTATACCAACACGACGGATGACGTGTTCAACGTCGTCAGGTGCACCGGGTGCCAGTTGATTTACTTAGATCCGCGCCCTGATTTCAGGGAGCTGGGGACGATTTATCCACCCAATTACTATTCATATAATCAAGATATTCTGCGGCGCAAAGCCAATCCGAAATCCATTCTCAGCACTTTGCGCTACAAAGGCTTCCGCCAGAAAATTGCCAAGTCGTTGAAATTGGCTGGCGTAGATGAAAAAGGAAAAGTAAAAATCCTGGATATCGGCTGCGGCGATGGGCACTTGCTCAATCTGTATCGCGATGGGCATGCCGACAAAGTTGAAACGCATGGTGTGGATTTCAACCTGGAAGCTGTGGTGCTGGCTTCTGCCGCCGGTCACAGAACATACAGGGGACGTTTTGAAGATGCCCAGATTGCGGAGAACGAATTCGATCTGGTCATCGCCAGCCATGTTATCGAGCATGTCAGCGATCCCGTCTGGTTCACGCAAAAGGTCTATTCGATATTGAAGCCGGGTGGCATTTTTTGGTTTGAAACACCAAACATCGGATCTGTTGATGCTCAATGGTTCAAAAACGCGCACTGGGGCGGCTATCACTTTCCACGCCACTGGTTTTTCTTCACGCCCGAAACAGTAAGAATGCTGGCTGAAAAGACCGGTTTTGCCCAGGAATCGATTGATTTCGTTCCCAATGCAATTTTCTGGTTCTGGACTTTTCACAGCATGATCGTAGCTAAAGACGAAAAGCTGAGGCCGATGGCCGATCTGCTGTTTCCTCCCATCGATTTTCAAAAGGATTCGATAGCCAACTTTTTGAGAATCTGCCTTTTCTCTGTGGTTGACGTTTTGATCAAGCGCTTTACCGGACAGACTTCAAACATGATTGTTGTATTCCGGAGACCTTAGCAAGGCACCGCATCTGATACTAGGATTGCGGTCAGAGGATTCGGCTGCAGACAACCAGATGGTACAGCGGTGTAGAAAAAGGTTCATCGAAATGATGATCGATCAGATACCGGTTCATCTTTTGAGCTGCCGCGGGAGCTAAATTTAAGGTCAAATATTGCCCCAGCCATATCGCTAAACTGGCATGCGGTGTGACCTTTGTTGAAAAGCCTAGATCTTGCATCAGTGCCACCACGGTGTTTGTGTCCGGCAATTCCCACTCTACGTGTTCGCGGACAAGTGGATTATCGGTGGCTTCAAGCACAATCTTCTGCGCTTCAGTTGTTTCACGGCATGGATAGTTTAGAACGACCAAATTTCGTGCAATGCTGGCCAATTCTTGCAAGGCGCGCTCTCGTTCTTGCGGAGCGATGTGCTCCAGAGCATCTATTGCTGTAACCGCATCGTATGAAAGCGAACCTGCGGGTCCTGGAAGCAATGACGCGCCCGTGGTCGCCGGATCGATCAAGTCTATATCGTAGTCCGGCAGAAACAGGGCAAGAGCACCATCGAATCCGCCGACGTCAAGAATCGTCGTCTCTCTGCCAGCATTCTGCGCAATGGCTTCAGAAGCCGCTTTGAGCCTGACAAATCGATCCCAGGACAAGCCCGACCTTGCAGACTGATCCTTCACTACTACTTTGCAGATGCCTGGAGTATCGGTGGCAGCCAGCTCAACGCCAACAATGCTGTTTATTGGAACTGCTTTATTCAAATGTTTTCTCCAATAGATCCTGATCGTTGGTTGCTGCTCTTACATATCCGACGAGCAATTTTTGTATCACAGAAATGCTTATAACTCAGAGCCCACATTCTATTTGAACAAAACAAAAAACTGCCAACGGCCAGCCGCCAGCAGATGCTTCGTTTAGAAATCGGCGCTCTTTGAGTCAGACCGAAGGTCATTCAGTCTGACTCTCTCAGTGTCCTTCTCGGCGAAGCGCCGGAATGCCGGAAGAACTTGCCACGCAACCAGAGTCCAACTCAGACAATGATATTTATTCCCGCTCCTTGACAACCTAAACCGGCTGAGAGCTTGTAGCAGATTAACATCATCTCAGATAGGCTTTCTCACGGTCAGCGACATGTTGGAAGTCGAGCCTGTGACTGCCTTCAGCACGATATCGATAAAAGTGAAGAGCGAGACGAAAATCAAGTTGCGCAGGCTGTTCTTCTGGAATTCGGTAGGCGGGAAAAGGCGGTCGGCAATCCGGCTGAAAAAACCGTTTTTCTCTCGATCGACCGCACCCACTATCGAATGCATGGTCCAGTTCCAGAACGCCGGAGCCGGGTGATACTGCGTTTCAACTATGGTAAATCCGCATTCTTCCACCATGCGCTTCAGTGTTTGCTGACTGTAGAAGATCCAGTGTCTGGGAAAGTGATAGCCGCCCCAGTGGCGGTTTTTAAACCATTTTGCATCAGCAGCTTCAATGTTTGGTGTTTCGATAAGAAAAATCCCGCCTGGTTTAAGAACATCAAAGGCGCGTTTTGCAAACCCTTTGGGGTCGGCAACATGCTCGATGACGTGCGTGGCTACCACTAAATCGAAAAATCCCACGGGAATGTCCGCGCTCTCGAATCGCCCGCAATAGACTGTATGACCGGCTTTGCCAGCCAGCTCCACCGCCTTCTCGTCGAAATCTACGCCGAAAGTCTCTACTTTAGCGCTTCTTACCTGCTTGTACCAGTTCAGTGCTCGCCCGTCCGCACAGCCGATATCGAGGACTTTTAGATTGTCCTTCTGCGCGCATAATGACAGCGCCTTTTCCAGACGGCTCAAATAGACGTGGCGTCTGGCTTTATATAGCAGTGAATTGGTATTTTCCTTTTCAGCGTTTTTTGCGGCCAGATGATAAGCGTAATACTCACTTGGATAGATTGTGGACAGCTCTGAGATATCCGGGCGGGGATTGAGGTAGACCAAATTGCAATTGCTGCACTTGACCACGCGGAATGTGTCGGAAGTGGTGTTTTTATACTCGTGCTCCACGCCCTCTGTGACAAGGCTGCAGGCGGTGCCGCCGCAGTTGTTGCAGCAAACGTCCACTTTCTTGATAGCAGTCTTCATGGCGCTTTGCACGTTTTAAATACGCTTTTCAGATCAACGGTTCCAGCATACAATTTTTACGATAGCAGGCTTCAAGATTCAACTCATGCAGCCCACCTTCCTGCATAATGCTCAATAACCGGTAACCCCAATCGCAGTCCAATGACCTATGGCACGTAAGCAAGCTCCAGCGCAAGAAGAAAAGCAGACTCGCTCTGGTTCCTGGGTTCAGGTCGAGGGCGGTCCGATTCTGGCCTGCATCGATATGGGCACGAACTCGTTTCACATGATCGTCTGCCAGGCGAGCCCGGAGCGCGATCACTTTGAAGTGATAACCAAAGTCAAAGAGGCGGTGCCGTTTTTCCGCAGATCTTTGACTGCGCACTATATCGATGAAGTGGCGCTCAATTCTGCAATAAGCATTCTCAAAGTGATGCGCAAAAAGGCCTATGAGAAGGGCGCGGACAGTATTGTCGCGGTGGCTACGTCGGCGGTGCGCGAATCGCGCAATGGTGCCGAAGTCTTGAGCAAAATCAAAGAAGAGCTCGAGATAGACGCGCGCATGATCTCCGGAAAAGAAGAGGCCAGGCTCATTTACCTGGGTGTTCTTTGGAGCATGCCCAAGCTCAAAGGCACATTTGGAATTGTCGATATCGGCGGCGGATCGACTGAAGTGATAATGGGCGACCGTCACGGCATCTCATTTGCAGAGTCGTACAAGCTTGGTGCCGCCCGGCTCACGCAGCGGTTTTTCAAAAAAGGACAGCCGACACAGGAAACACTGCGAGAGCTTCATGATGAAGTGCGTGGCGTACTGAGACCGGCGGCAGCACGGCTGGAAGAGCTTGGCGGTGTGCAGCAATTGATTGGCACATCCGGCACCGTGCAATCGCTGGCGAAAATAGACCGTGTGCGCCAGGGCAAGCCTGGTCATGAATTGCACGGCTGGCGGCTTTCGCAAAAACGATTGGAAGAGATAGTTTTGCTTATCGAAGAAAGTTCGATTAAGCAAGAAAAAATCAAAGGCGTCAGTTCGGACCGCAGTCAGACAATTCTCGCCGGGGCTATTGTTTTGCTGGAAGCAATGCGCTCCTTCAACGTTTCCGAAACGATCGTGTGCACCGCGGCGTTGCGAGAAGGATGCGTCGTCGATCGCTTTTTGCAGACAGGCTGGTTGGACGGCGGTCTTAAAGAACACCGCGATCCCCGCTCTACATCAGTGCATCAGCTCATGGACAAATACCATGTGCCTTATTTGCACGCCGAGCAAGTGGCGAAAATCGCTTCCGATATTTTTATACAGACACGTGGAATTCTGCATGAGTACTCATCATATGTTGGGCATCTGCTCTGGTCCGCCGCCATGCTGCATGATATCGGCATGTTCATCGGCAGGAACGGGCATCACAAGCACTCATATTATTTGATCAAGCATTCCGGTTTGCTCGGGCATTCGGAAGAGGAAGTGGGCATCATTGCTGCGATTGCACGCTATCACCGGGGCAGTGAACCGAAAGACTCGCACGAGGCGTATTACACAGTCTCGCCGGAAAACAGAAAAGTGTTGACTGATATGGCGGCCATTCTCAGAGTGGCGGAAGCCCTTGACAGAAGCCACAAACAAGTTATTGAACAGGTCAATGTAGCCATGCAGCCGTTTCAAAAAGGCGGCTACGAGAGAAAGTTGTTGTCTTTGATTGTGAAATTGAAGCCGGGCGAAAATTGCTATTCCGAGAGTTGGGCGCTCCTGGAAAAGAAAGAGTTTTTCGAAAACCAGTTTCAAGTCAGGCTCAGCTTGCAAGTGCAAGCGGAAGCAGGCTTCGCAATGAAAACCAAGAAATCCAATTAGCTGGTTTTAGATCTAGTGAGTGCCGCCGCCCGGCTTTTGCGCCATGCGCGATTTCTCTGCCAATTCGCGCACTGCGGACAATCGGCGCTCGAGCTTCTTGTGCGTGACGCCGTTCATCATGCTCTTCGGCACCGGAAGTCCAAGATCAACGTGGGTAGAAAGCTCCAATGTCGTGGTTTTGCCATCGGCGGACGGAGTTAAGACCCAGCTTCCTTCCATTGCTTTAAATCGGTCGGACTTGATCATTTGATAGTCGATGCGGCGATTCGGAACTTCTTGTGTATTCATCGTGCAGACGGCCGAGCCGATCATTGGAATGACGGTGAACTTTTGCTCTAGCACTGCTTCATTGACGCCCTGTTTGAGCACCTTGCTGTAAGCCAGTTCAGGATCGGTCTTTCTTTGTTCGTGAACAGCGTCCCAAACAGCTTCGGGCGGCGCTTTGATAATGATGGAAGCTTTGACACGGGGCTTGCCGCTGTTGAGGTTTTGTCTTGCCGGTTCTGCTTGAGGAGCAGCGGCCTGTGCTTGCGGCTGGGTAGAAGATGTTTCCTTCTTCGCCTTGGAAAGCCTGTCACCAAAATATCCGGGCAACATGCGGCCGCCGGTTTTAGCATCAGCCTTCTCTTCAGCTCTTTCTGCCTTTTCTCGCTCGGCTCTTTCTGCTTTCTCCGCCTTTTCTTCGGCTTTCTTGGATTTCTTGTCTGTCACTGCCGGCGGTGTCACAGTCGCCGGTTTGGCGGCGATTGCCACCGGCTTTTTGCGCGCGCCTGTCGCTGCAGCATCTGTGGCGTCCAGATCTTGAATGTGCGACTTGTACGCCGGTGTAGCCTTCGTATTTACTTTGGCGACTTCATAGTCGGCGCTCTCTTCGAGTGTCGGCTGTTGAACTTGAACACGCGGTGCTGCAGGTTTGACGGCAAGCGGCTCGACTTGTCTTGCTACCGCTTGAACTTGATGCTCGAGCTGCTGCTCTTCGCGATTCAAACTTCTGAGCACTGCGCCCTGCTGAGTGAGCGTTTCGTGCAATGAATTTTGCTTTTGTTCTATTACAGTGGTGCGCTTGTTCATCTGCAGTTGCAATTGAGTCATTTGCGCTTGCAGTTGCGTGAGTTGCTGCTGAATTTGATATAGCTGGGCTTGCAGCGAGCCTTCTGTTTTCGAATCTTTTGTTTCGTCGCCGAACAGTCCTTTTGCTTGCGCAGAGGGAACCGCGCCTGAGCTGAGGACTGTCAAAGAAAGGGCGAGTGCAATTCCTGCAAGTTGGTGCCCTTTGAGCAATGGTCTCGAATGTTTGTCTATCACGAGCATCTCTCTTCTAGTGAATGTGTCTCAGCGCAATCTGTAAACAGGCTGTAGATGGCGCTCTTCGCGCTTCGGGCTAGCTTATCATGACAAGTCGGGGATTTGAAGAGGACAGAAGACTAAAAGAAAGTCATGAGCTTGTCATGAGTTTCTCCGGCCTTGCGGCTGGGCTTTTCCGGACCCAGCTTGCAATGAAATATATTTGACGGTGATTAAACGCCTATCGGTATGAATTTGGGCACCAGTCTGCGCCATTTCATCTTCTCGGCATATTCTCTGTAGCCTTCGCCCAGGTTCTCCAGAAGAATCTTCTCTTCGTATTTAGCCCGATTGAGCCAGAGTGGTGCCACCACCCCGACGGTGAAGAGCACCAGAGGAATGGACGTGGAGGCGAGAGAAGCACCAAGAAGAGATTGGATGATGCCGGAATATGCCGGGTGCATGACGAACTTCAGCAAGCCGTCGCTTTTTACTTTGTGATCTTCGAGGATTTCCGCATCGGTAGTGAAGGCTTCGCCGAGCGATATCCAGCCGCCGATCATAAATATCAATCCACTTATAAGGACGAGCACGCCGAGCCAGGACATAATCGCTGCGAAACCCTGAGGTTCACCCTGACCGATTGTAATAAGGGGATGCGCCCAGTCGGCTTTGATGACGTCCGAGTACATCAAGAACGCAGGAATCAAAGCAAAAATAGTCAGTACCGAGGCATATTGAGGCGCTCGTTGAATGATGAAGTTCTTTTCGTATTTGACGCCGGTACCACGGCGGATAAATGCTTTCGTCAGAACAGGCGCGGCGATTACCGCTCCCACTGAAACCAATGCGACGGTCACCAGGGTTGGGACGTTGAAACTCACTTAGTTATCTCCCTTTAAAGAGAATAAAGCGACGGACATTGTGGGATCGCTTTTGAAATTTTGCCAGGAACTCTCTGAAGACAGCTTGCCATCTTCATAGTCGTACCACTCTACAGGCAGGTAGTTGTTCGCGTCAACGAAAACGCGTTTGAACAAACGAGACTGCGTCTTGTCGGTATAAACTTCGATCAAATGTGAAGGCTTATGTCCGAGCCGCTCGGATACTGTGTGAGTGGTGATTTTTGCCGAGGCACCATCATCGAGAAATTTCTTCAGAGCTTGCGCAAGCGAGTGAAAATCAGATTGGACCATCGGATAACCGTTGACGGATCTGAGAAATTTCGAGTCGGGGGAAAGTGTGATCATGGAAGCGAAAACGCCCAGACCCGGCGCTTTGCCGCGCACACGTCCATCGGCTTGCAGGATGGCAACCGAACCTTTGCGCTTTCCTTCTGTAACCTCAAGACGCATCAAACGCGGTTTCTTGAAATAGAAATCACCTTTCTCGACTACTGTCTTGTCGCCTTTGACGGCGCTCATTTTGTAATTGAACGAATAACTCTCCAGACTGTCCGCTGAGTTCAACATATGCTGCACGAAGCTGTGACCATCAGAAAACGTGGCAGTCTGTGCGGGTTTCATATCAGCAAGCGAGCTGATTAAACGTTTTGAGTCGTGCGCGTCATTGCCGGCAATCGCAACACTCTGCGCGGCAAGGACGGCAGCGAAGCCGGCCATGGAAAGAAGTTTGGAAATTCTCGATGCACGTCCGGGCGCATTCTTACTCAATTGCCGATCCTCCACGCTAGAGATGCCGCAATGACTAATGATGACTAGCGAGCGCCTTCAAGAAGCTGTTCATCGGTTTCTTGAGGGCATTTCCAGAGATGATACAGGGCATCCAGCACAGTCTGTGCCGCCGGCGGCAGCTTGTCGCCGGGCGCTACTTCGATATCGTCCAACATGCGGCGCATCCAGAGCGCATGACGAGTGTGAGGGCGCGAATGATGTCTCAACCACTCGAGACCGTCTTCCACTTCTTCTTTGCTGTATTGGTCGGCATGATCCTGGAGAAAATACTTCTCGAAAATTTCGAGTGTTTGCCTGGCATACGCAGTAGCCGCCAATTCCGCCGTCACAACAGCAAGAACTCCGTCTTTGTAATTCGGGCTTTCGCACCATCTGCGAATGACCTGACAGAGATGAAGACTGGCTTCGTTCAGTATGTCGGTCTTCAACTGCTCGTCAGTGATGCCTGCCAGATGGCACTGTTTGACGTACATTTGCTGGTAGGTCAGCTCTTCGTCGGCAAGCTGATTGAACAATTTTTTGCCGGCATCCATATTTTCCGGCAACGAATCTCTAACCAGAGCGATGTTGCGCGGCAGCTCTCTAATGAAAGGCCAGAGACTCAAACAAATTTCGCTTCCCAGAGGAATAACGGTTGCGTCTTGAATGCCGCCGCTGAACGGACTTGTCTTGCATCCAATCGTGATTCTCTCGATAAGGGTCGGCATCCACCCCGATTTACGCGACATATTAGATTCCAATAACGTGTAAAACCCCAGTCATATACTTTACTACGCAAACTAGACAGCTCTGTGTAATCTAACTAATGAATGTTAAGCACTGGTCAAGAATCTCCTAAAAGTCTGCGAAACTCGGTCATCAGAGAGATGTAAAGATATCAAGAGGTGTTAAACTCAGGCGCTGGCGCACATTTGCGGATTTTTACGAATATATGGCGCTGTTTCGGTTCAAAATGTATATCTTGCTAACTTCATTTAGGCGAAAAGCCCAATATTGATGCATTTAGTCGACTCAACCTCCAAGCGTCAACCTGAAGACCGGGGCGCTTCTTCGCCTGCTCTGCCGCTTCAGCGCCTGCCCTCAGGCGAGAAATTGCCGCGCCAGAGTGATGGTGACGTAGAAGTAATCAATGTGAATGGCGCCGAAATTCGGCTGCGAAAGTTCATGGCGCCCGATGCCGGCGGTCCCGTGGCCCTTTATCTTCACGGCATCGAAGGGCATTCACTATGGTTCGCCAATACCGCCTCTTTATTGAACAAGTCCGGAATCTCCGTCTACGCACCCGATCGCCGGGGCGCCGGGCTCAATACCTATCAACGTGGACATGTGAAAGATGCCGATCAACTGTTGATCGACGTTGAGTTTTTTCTCCATTTGATCGCCGAGAAACACCCGCAACAATCGATCTTCATACTGGCAAACTGCTGGGGCGCGAAATTGGGCGCGATTGTAGCGTCAAAAACGTACAAGTGGTCGAGTCAGTTCGCAAAAGTACCCTTGAGCGGACTTGTTTTGATTTGTCCTGCAATCAAAACCAAACCCGATTTGAGTTTGATTCAAAAACTCTCCATCGCCGCCGCCTTGATTATGCGCGGCAATGCGCTGCAGTCGGAGTTTCCGATTCCTTTGACTTGTTCGATGTTCACGGATAATCCTCTTTATCTCAACTACATCGAGAGCGATCCTTATCGTCTTATTTCAGCCAGCAAAGCGTTTTATTTCGCAAGCTGGCTTTTGTCGTTGCGATCGCTTGGCGCTGCCGGAAATATCGATCTGCCGACTTTGATTTTGCAGTCAGATAACGACGCCATTGTCGATGTGCCTGGTTTGGAGTCATGGTTTAAGCGCGTCGACTGCAAGGACAAGAAACTGCAAATTTATGAAAAGGCGGCGCATAGCCTCGACTTTGATAATCGTCATTTTTTCGACTATGCCAATGAAATAAGCGGCTGGATAACTGCTCGCAGTGCAAAGCGAGGAGCGTCATAGTGACAGAGTTTCGCATTGCCGACATTCAGGTTTCAACGGTGCTTTTGCCGTTTCGCTTTGCGTTCAAACATAGCCTGGCATCCAGGTCGTTCTCCCAAAATGTGATTGTTCAAGTCAAGCTGGAGAATTCGGCGGGCGCCACCATATCTGGTTTGGGCGAAAGCGTGCCGCGCGAATATGTGACCGGCGAAAGTTGCAATAGTGCTGTCGATGAGATCGAAAAGAATTTTGCCCCCATGCTTGCCGGTCAGACATTAGCCGATGGAGTGAGCCCTACGGATGCGGCGGCCCATTTACTCGAAGCAGTCGCGGTTGCGAACAATGTTTATTCAAAGCGCATCGGTGCTGCATTTTGCGCGCTCGAATTGGCGCTGCTGGATGCTTGTGCAAAAGCAGAAGGCATTGCTTTGTGCGATTGGCTTGCTAAGCGAAAAGACAGATGGCCGGACCAGTCGATTCAATACGGCGGAGTCATTCCTTTTGGAAAACGAAAAACCCTCTCCGCTCTCTTGTTTTTCTACAAGCTGTACGGTTTCAAAACTGTGAAGTTAAAAGTGGGCGACGATTCCGAGCTGGATATCTTTACAGTGCGAAAAGCTCGCGAACTTTTGGGAAACCGAGTCGTCCTGAGGGTAGATGCCAATTGCGCCTGGAATTACGATCAAACAGTCGAATTCTCCAACCGGGCAAAGGGTTTCAACATTGCATCGATCGAGCAGCCGGTTCCATTTGATCGGCTGGACGAGCTGGTCGAGCTCACTAAAGTTTTGCAGCCTGAGATCGTCGTGGATGAATCTCTATGCACTGTAGACGAAGCGGAGAAGCTTGCAGCAATGAAGGCGTGCAGAGGTTTCAATATCAGAATCTCCAAGGTGGGCGGTTTGATAGCCGCTCAGAAGATTGTCGACATCGCTCAGAAAAACCGAATCCACGTGCATTTAGGGGCCCAGGTGGGCGAAAGCGGAATTCTGACGGCTGCCGGACGTGCGCTGGCAGTGGCAAATTCTAGCTTCGAAAATTACGAAGGGGCGGCCAATTTCTTCTTGCTTAAAGAAGATCTGACCAGAGAGAACATGACCGCCGGTTGGGGCGGCAAAGCTAAGATGCCCGGAGGAAATGGCATTGGTGTGACCGTTGACGACAGACATTTGGGGCGCTTCGTAATGAAGCAGCCAGCAGCGAATGCTGCGCAAGATACCGCCGCCATCGAGGCAACAAGAAGGGGACTTCATGTATAAGTTTAAGCGTCCGAGTCTAATTCATCTGGGGCAATTCTACCGGCGCGCCACGCACATTCGCCGCTTCCTCGATGCGGTCAAGAAGCCGGAGGCGGTGCAATCGCAAAAATTGCTCAGCTTTATTCGAGCCAATGAAAATAGCGCTTTCGGAAAGGCTCACAATTTTGACAAGATACGCACGGTAGAAGATTATCAACGCTATGTGCCGCCCTCTAAATATGAGGATCTGCAGCCTTACATCGATCGTGTGCGTGCCGGCGGAACAAACCAGTTGACCCGGGAAACTCCCTTCATGTTCGCCACCACCAGCGGCACCACCGCCCTGCCTAAATTCATTCCGATCACTGCCAGCCATATTCGCGACTACACTCACGCATTTCAAGTTCACAACTATCACCTGATCAAAGATTATCCGCGTGCTGCCGATGGAAGATTTCTGCTTATTACAAGCAACGACGAGGAAGGACGCACAGAGTCGGACATACCTTATGGTGCGGTTTCCGGCATGTTGAATCGCCGCCAGCCGGAAGTCATTCGCAAGCATTTTGCAACGCCTTATGAGTTGTGCAAAATCAAAAATGTCGACACCAAGTATTATTTGATGCTCCGCTCCGCTCTCGGGCTGGACGTTACAGCGCTTATTTGCTGCAATCCGTCCAGTTTGCTTTTACTTGCCGACCAGATGCGTGAGCACGCAGGAGATCTCGTTTCTGATCTTTTCGACGGCACGGTCAAACACGCGCACCGTCCGCCTGCGATTTACGATGAAGCATTCAGCAAATACTTCGCGCCCAATAAAGAACGCGCTCGCCAGCTAGACAGAATGCTCGAGAAAGAAGGCACGCTTCTGCCCCGTAAAGTGTGGTCCAATTTGGAAATTCTTGTCTGCTGGAAAGGCGGACCGATGGCGTTCTATCTGGACAAATTGCCTGAGCTTTACGGCAATATGCCGGTGCGTGACTTCGGTTATATGGCCAGCGAAGGGCGCGGAACTATTCCGCTTTCGAGCGACGGTGCCGGTGGCGTCCTGGCATTGACCAGCCACTTCTACGAGTTCGTTGAAGAGGATGAACTTGAATCATCCAGCCCCAAATTCTTGCTTGCGCACCAGCTCAAAAAGGGCGGCCGCTACTACATATACTTTACGACCGCCGCCGGTCTCTACCGGTACAACATCAACGATTTGATTGAAGTCGTCGATTTCCAGGACGAAACGCCGATCATTCAGTTCGTAAGAAAAGGCATGGGAGTAAGCTCGATAACTGGTGAAAAACTAACGGAAGAGCAGGTGCTTGTCGCGCTGACGATGGCAAAAACGCAACTCGGTTTGAATGAAGTCGAACACTGCACTGTGGAAGTGGAACTCGGCAGTCCGCCTTTCTATGTGGCATTCGCTGAAGTCAGCTCCGAACTGCCGGATTCGGTGAAGAGTCAGTTCATCCGTATTTTTGATGATTCGCTCAAAAATCAAAATCCGGAGTATGACGATAAACGTTCGACGAAACGCCTTGGCTTGCCGGTGATGCGCACATTGCCTTCCGGCACGTATATGAAATTGCGGCAACAGAGAGTTTCTCAAGGAGCGCCGGAAGCACAAGTGAAGATACCTCTTCTCAGTGCATACAGTTCGTTTTCCGGACAGCTTGCGCAGATTCAAGTGCCCTGAGAAAAGGTGACCGGGATTTTTTTACAGATAGCGAAAATTTGTTCTTGAGTTAGAAAGGGAAGGAAAAATCGATGACAGCAAAAGTGAAGGTGGCGGTAACGGGAGCCTCAGGGCTCGTTGGCAGCCACCTGGCGGAACACCTTGTCGGCAAGGGCTACAACGTGGTGGCGATGTCGCGCAATGCGCCAACTGAAAAATGTCTGAACTCTATCGGCGGTCCGGGAAATCTTACCTTGAAGGCTGTCGATGTAAACGATAAGCAGGCTCTGGAGAATGCATTTGCCGGATGTGATGTGGTGGTGCACGCAGCCGGTACTGTTGATCCTTATGGTTCACGAGAGTCGATTTTCAAAACCAACGTCGAAGGGACAAGATCTGCTCTGGCTGCGGCAAGAGCGGTCGGGGTTAAACAATTCATTTTTGTGAGCAGCCTGTCTGTTATCACCGGTCAGGGAGATCAATTCGATGTCGATGAATCGGCCGAGCTGAAACCTTGCGGAGAGTCTTATGCCGATTCGAAAGTGGAAGCGGAGCGACTGGTGATGAGCGAACCGCCCACATCAGCTTTGAAAGTGACAGCGGTGCGCCCGGGGTTTATCTACGGTCCGCGTGAGAAAGCCTGGATGCCGCGATTGATCAATTCGATCGGCACCGGAAAAGCGATGCTTATCGGTGGCGGCGTCAAAGAGACCAATGTCATCTATGTGGGCAATCTCAGCCAGGCAATAGAAAATGCGTTGCTCAACGCCAATGCTTTCGGTCAGGTTTTCAATTTAACCGACGGTGAGCGCATTACGAAGAAGCAACTGTTCGACGCCATTGCCGATGGACTGTCGCTTCCTCGCGTGACGAAACAGATACCGGTTCCGGTAGCTCGTTTTGCATGTGAAATGATATCTTCTTTTGCACCAATGCTGCCGGTGGAAAAACAACGCTCTCTAGCTCGTTTCTCCCGGGCTGCGTTTCGCCTGGCCGGTGTGAATCAAGGTTTTTCAGTAAAAAAGGCCGAGAAAGAGCTGAACTATGTAAATCGTGTTCCATTTAAAGTCGGCATGGATAAGACACTTGAATATTTCAAGGCCGAACGCAGTGAGAAAAGTGGAAAAGAGGCGGTGGCACGATGATGAACGCCAAAGAATTCGTCGTTGATTATATTGGGCGGCATAAACATCCGGTCAATGCATGCTTGCATATCGTTGGGGTGCCGGCGGCATTCTACGGTATGTTCCTTTTTGCAACGGGACAATTTTCGCTGGGCGCCGGCCTTATTTTCGCCGGATATTTTCTGCAATATCTTGGTCATAAGGCGCAGGGCAACGAAGTCGGCGAAGTTACGCTGATAAAACATCTTTGGAAAAAACTTACAGCAGATAAGAAGGCGAGTACGACCAATGAGTGACATTTTGATGCAGCCGAAAGATTTGCAGTCACCTTTCGATTTGTCTCAAAAAGGTGCGATTGTAGTGGACGGCGCCACCGGCTATTTAGGCAATCACCTGGTGGCGGCGCTTGCCGCATCCGGTGCGGAAATTCGCTGTCTGGTGCATAAAGGCGCCAACAATGAAGACATTCAGGTTTTGAAAAAGCTGGGTGCAAAAATTTTCGTCGGTGAGCTGACCGGCAATGATGCCGAAGTTTCGAGCGCCTTCAAAGACGCGCGTGTGGCAGTTCACCTGATAGGCAGCATTGCGCCCAAGAAAGGTACCAACCATGGGCTTTTGCATGTGGTCATGACCGACTGCTTCATCGAAAAAGCAAAAGCTGCAGGTGTGCAAAGTGCGCTGATGGTCACTGCGCTGGGCACCAAATCCGATGCGGTCAGCACGTATCATTCCACTAAGTATCTAGCTGAGACCAGTCTGCTAAGCAGCGGATTGTCCTCGATAATTTTGCGTCCTTCGTTGCTTGTCGGGCGTCAGGTAGGCAGGCGAAACAGCAAGCTTGTTGAGCGATTGCTCAAAGTAATCGCGGAAAAGAAAGCCGTGCCTCTCGTCAACGGCGGCGTCAATAAGCTGCAGCCGCTTTTTATCGGCGATATGGCTCTTGCCGGTGTGGCGTCCATTGACCGGTTGCTCTCGGGCAAACCGATGCAGGAGCCTCTTGAACTGGGCGGGTCTGAAGTATTGACCATGCGCGATCTGGTCAAGCAGTTGATGTCCGTGCGCGCTGTGAACAAACCCATCGTCGCCCTTCCTTACCCTTTAGCAATGGCTGCCGCCGCGGTCTGCCAGATGGTTCAGGACGTGCCGATTCTTTCTTGTGATCAGGTCAATTTGTCAATGCGCGATAATATCTGTACCGATAATCGTATCGAGGAATTGCTGGCGGCAAAACCAGTGCCCTTGAATACTGCACTTCAGGTCTATTCTTCTAATAAGTAACCTCATGGAAGCTCAGCGTCCCTTAAAAATTCTGGTCACCGGAGCAAGTGGTTTCATCGGCTCCAGCCTCGTGCCTAAGCTGGTCGCCTTAGGGCATCAAGTGAGGACCATGGGACGCAGCAACCTGGTGCCTAAAGCCTTTCAGAGTCTCAATCTGGAGCACAGGCGCGGGGATGTGACCAATCCCGAGCACGTGCAAGAAGCCGTGTCCGGCTGCGATGTCGTTTACCATCTTGCCGGTCTTGTCTCGTACAAGAAAAGGGACATGGCTCGGCAATACGCCGTCAATGTTCTAGGCACGCGCAATATCCTCGATGCCTGCCTGCGCAATAACATCAAACGTGTCATACACACGAGCTCTGTTGCAGCCATGGGAATACCCAAGGAAGGTGAGCTTGGTGATGAAGAATTCGAATACAACTTGCATGGACTGGGGCTGTCCTACTGCGACACGAAGCATGAGGCAGAGCTCGAAGTCAACTCGTTCGTTCGTCAGGGATTACCGGTCATCATGCTCAATCCCGGTATCATATTTGGTGAAGGTGATACACACCCGCATCATCATGTAATTTTCGGCGCCATGGCCAAGGGCTGGGCGCTTGGCGTTCCACCAGGCGGAGTTCCGTTTTCCGACATCAACGATGTGGTCGACGCCCATATAAATGCTCTCGACCAGGGACGCACAGGCGAGCGCTACGTGCTCGTCAGCGCCAACCTGACTATGCGGGAAGCCGGTACGATTTTTTCCAAAGTCTTCGGAACGCGCGCTCCTGTACTGGAAATTCCCGGTCCGCTCATAGTCGGTCTGGGCACTCTTATCGAAGCTACCTTCCCATTGCTTGGGCTGACACCTGCACTTTCTCGTCAGGTCGCCTGGCTCAGCCAGCACAAGATTTTCTTCTCTTCTAAAAAAGCGGAAGAAGAACTGGCCTTCCGCCCCACGCCGTTTTCAGAGACTATAAAACGGACCTCGCCCTATTATCTGAACAAAGCTAAGCGAAACGGCAAAGACGCAGCGCATCTTTCAGCCAATCATTAGACAGCCAATCATTAGAGCACTGCAGAAAAACTGCAGGAGCGCACTGCCGGCGGTGCATAGACAGACTTGTTTATGGAGAAGGGGCTTGTTGTTGCTCTTGTAGTTGATCTTGCATTTTGCGCAGCGAGAGCTTTTGCTCTTGAACGTTTTGATAGAGGATGCGGTAATAGCGCGACATCATTTCTGTTTTGGCGGATTTATAGCCGGTTATGCATTCTGCAAAAGCTTCATCGTACTTTCCAGTCGAGGAGAGGGTTTTGATCAGGCTTGCGCGCGCCGGATCGTAATTTGGATTAGCTTTCAGAGCATCTCTAAAGCATGTTTCGGCTTCCGACATTTTGCCCATCTTCGAAAAGGCTTCGCCAAGTGTATAGCTGTCGAAGGGTGATGCTTTGGCCATTCGTTGAATAATCAGCATCTGGTACATCGCTTCTTGCGAATGCCCGTTGCGCATCAGCGCGAAAGCCAGATAACGGCGAGCAGAAAGACTGTCCGGATCGCTTTTGACAGCCGCTGCAAGAGTTACTACCGCGTCGTCGTAATTACCTCTGCGCATTTGCTCGTAGCCGCGCTGCAGGAGCTGGCTGAGCTGTGAGCTTATGACTTTGCGCTTGACGGGGACCGATGCTGAAGCGTCCGCGCCGTTGAAGGAGATGCCGCAAGCCACGATAATTGCCCAGAAGGAAAACATCGCTTTGTTTCTGCCTGACATCAAAAGCACTCCTTGCCGACTAGCCGTCTGCACGCGCAGACTATTCTAGCCAAATAGTAACACCATGAAAACGCTCTGAATGAGTTTTAGGCAATGCAACGCAGCAGATTTAGCACTTTGACCACTTCAATCTAAGCGCCTCTTTGAAACCCTGCGCTTCTGCGATACCAGGGCACCGAGCGTGGTGCGTCCAAAAAGACTAACAGCTTTGAACAGACCCTGCAGAACCGGCGCTGCAATTACGCGCCCGGGGGTTCCTCGCCATTCTTTTTCAACTCTTCCGGCGTCACATCCGGTCTATCCATTTTCGGCACTTCAGGCACGGGTGTGAGTTCCAGTCTGCGAACCGCGATGCGCAATGCGTAGAGATAACGTCGCTTCTTGTCGTCATGAGTATCAGCGATCAACTCGGCTATCAACCGATAAGCAGACTTAAAGTCGCGCTGCATGGCTTTGGCTCTGATGATGCCGCACTTTGCCCAGAAGAGGTTTTCATCCAGCTTGAGCGCGTCCTGAAAGGCGCCTTCGGCCTGCTCGTAACTGCCCGCGATCAAATAGACTTCGCCGAAAGTGCACCAGTCGGCAGCGCCCGGAGGCGCCAAACGTGTCAAGAGGATTAATTGATTGAGCGCTTCTTCGGCATCGCCGCCGCTCAAAAGTGCGTACGCCAGGCAGCGGCGAGCAAGTGGATCGTTGACGTTGCGCTTGACTGCTTCGCGGAAGGTGGTAACTGCGCTTCGGAAATCCTTCTTCTTGAGTTGCTCGTAGCCCCTCTTCATGAGGACAGGAACTTCCGGTGCCGTAGTATTGCCGACGACTGCAAACACGGGTATGTTCGCCGATATCGTGAGAAGCGTCGCCGCAGTCATCCAGATTTTTGCGACCCTTCCGACAGACCCGACCTTCCTCACCCGCAAACTCATAAGACTCTCCCGACTCGATTCACGCCAGCTCACTGAAAGTCATCTTAACACCTCAAGTCCTTCCTATCATGTATGAAAGACAAGTCTCCTTGGCTTTACATCCGGTTGTCAGGCAGGGTGCTCTCAACCTGTTCCCTCATCGCTGCCGTTCTGCCTCAATGCCAGATGTTGTTGCAGACGGATAAGCACTCCTTTCAAAAGGTCGGCCTCACGCTTGGTGGGCGTAGTTCTCTGCCAGAGCTGCCTGAATTCGCTGAGAACTAACCCTTTGTTGAACGTGCGAGAAAAGTTCACAGAATCAGAAATTTGACTGAAGAGTTGCAATAACTCCGAATCTATTGCACCGGTTGATAACTCCGAGTGTCGTTTTTCCTCACTGCCGCTGCCTGAGGACCCTGCGCGCTGCGTCTCACTGCGGCAAAGCTCATATCCGATCACGCAAGCAGCTTGGGCGAGGTTGAGAGATGGAAGCAATGGCGATGTAGGGATGGTGACTATATGGTGGCATCGATTCAAATCTTCCTGCCGTAAACCGTCGCGCTCATCACCAAAAATAAAGGCGACTTTATTCTTTTCAGCAGGCGTTCTGATTAATGAGCTCACTTCGCAAAGCGGCAGAGGCACGAGCTTTCGCTGCTTGCCTGAAGTCGTGCCTACACTTATCGATATGTCGTGAAGCGCTTCATCCAAAGAGTCGAATAATTTAGCCCCCTTCAAAATGTCGAATGCCCCTACCGACATTTTGCGAGCTTCTGCATCTTTGTAATTCTTTGGTGGATCGACCAGGCGCAGATCGCTCAAGGCAAAATTTTTCATTGCCCGTGCGACGGCGCCGATATTACCAAGGTAAACAGGTTTGACGACCACAAAGGCGATGTTGCTCAAGAACGCCTTTGAGCAAACACTTGCAGAGTCGTTTTCATCCATGACTTTTCAAATCCCGAACTCGGTCGTGCAGGAGATGTTTGATTTCTTCAACCGACAAATCGCGCAGCTCTTTGACTTCCAGGGGGCGACCGATCGAAACGCGCACGGCGGCAGGGCGAGGAGTCTTACTTCCTTTGGGCCATGCTTCGAATCCGCCCGCTATTGCAAATGGAACGATTGGACACTGCGTTTCTTTCTGCAGTCTGGCGACACCCGATTGAAACTCGCCGATATTGCCGTCTCTGGTCAAACGTCCTTCCGGGAAAATCAGCACGCTTTCTCCTCTCGCCAGGCATTTGCCGGCTGCTTCCAGGGCCTTGTGCCCTTCTCCGCGTCTCAGTGGAATCGCTCCAAGCATTGATGCAAGCCAACCTATGAACGGCCAATCCATGGCTTCAGCCATGACTAGAAATCTAGTGCGACGCTCGAAAATTGCACCCACGATCAATGGGTCCAGCCAGCCCGTGTGGTTTCCGGCCAAAATTACTGTTCTGCGCCTGCCCCAGTGATTGATACCGGATGCGATGTCGTCATGAGATTTGTCGATAACGTTGAAATGAAAGAAGACTTTCAGCAAAGCGCGTGCGAACAAGCGACACAAAAGGAAGACCAGATCGTTCCAAACGAATGCCATCAAGACAGCAAACGCCAGAGCTGTAATGGAAAGAACGCGCAAGGCCGGCAAGAGCGAAACCGCCGGCAAAATGCGTTCTAAATAAACGGCAGCGACGATCAATGGTATCAGTTGCAATGACGTGCGCAGACCGAGAGCCCTGCCGCGATATTGACGTGGAAACAAGCTCTGGCAAAGAGTGTCCAGCAATGATTGGGACTTGCTTGCCGAAGCTCCCAGAGCAAAGACACCCAACTGAGCAATGAGAAAAGAGCTTGTCGAAGCAGTGACAAGAGCCGCTATCGAAGCGACTGCTAAAACAATCGCCAACCCTTCGGTCAATTTTGTCAGTCCGCCGTTCTTCACAGTCATGTTCGCAGCCAGTCCACCGGAAAGCAGACCGAGAGCGAGTGCAGGAAGAAGCTCGGTCATCATGGTCGGGCTGAGCCGGTGTCCTTGCCAGGCAAAAAGTGTCAGGCAAACAAAAAATGCCAGTGAGAACGTGCCCACGCCGGCGCTGACAAACAATGTTTTTGCGGCGCGTTTATGGCGCTTCAAATACTGAAAAAAGGTCAAATCAACCGGTAAGTCTTTTCTTCTGAAAGCAGTTGCGCAAACACTTTCCAATGTGACTCCGGCGAAATAGGCAAGCACATACAACATCACTGAAACGCGCAGGAGAAACCACGGCATCGAGGTCCCTGTTAAAAGCCAGACTGTGGTGGAAGCCATGATTGCTGCAGCCAAGCTGGCCCAGAAGAGTGAATTCAGCCTCACCAGCGGTGCTATGTTGTTTTCACCGGCGCCGCCACTTTTAAAATTCGAATGCTCAGTCAGTTTCGCCACTCTCGGTGTTATTTTCAAACGGCAAATATCAAACAAAGTGGATGCGGAACCAATGGCAAACATCACTGCGCAAGCGATAACGCAGCGTTGCATCTCATCAAGCATCTGCGGCAACAACATTGAAATCGCAAGGACGATAGTTGCGCGCAAGAGCGTCGACTGATTGAGCAAGCGAAACGGATTGAATCGATCCGCAAGTACGCCTGCAGGAAACGAGAAAAGTATGGGCGGCAGCAGCACCAGGCATGAAGACAAGCCCAAAAGTTCACCCTGCGGTCCGAAAAAAATGAGCAATGAAAACAGGCTGAGAATCGAAATTTTGTCGGCAGTTTGAGAGAGAAAATTGCTGGCGATAAAACAGTGCCTGGCATTTTTGCCTGATCGCAATTGCTGCTCCAGAGCGATTTGCGCCGACGGCTCTCTGCGCCTTTGGTCGAGCGAATCGGAGTTCATGCTCAAGACTGACACAGTCGGACCATCGACCGACCCAGCCTTGTCTGTTGCGGAATTTGAATCATAGCCGGTCGAACTCAGCAGCCTTTCCCCACTGGAAGCGGTTGGATGTTCAAGCGCATATGGAACAGCTATGTCTTCCGTTGTTGCTGTTTTTTTATGCTGATTAATCTTACTTTCTAACCAACAGTTGCCGCAAATGAAACAACAATCAGCGGAATCGGATTGGCGCGCCTGGCAAGGCAGAGGTGCATAAAATTTCTTGCGTTTAAGCGCCGAGCGCGCCTGGCAAGAACGTGAGACAATCAACATTCATAAAGAATTCGAGGCTTTGGAAATGGCGCTTAGGGCGTCCGGCATTTTGTTTACCGCACTATTCGCTTTTGCGATGGCTGGATTCGCGCCGCAGGCGTATGGCGAAAAAGCCCACACCAAGTCCAAATCCGAGTCTCATGACAAGCATCATGGCAAACGCAAAATTCGCAGAGGCAACGCACCCTGCCTATCATGGATTGACTACGATCAGCCGGTGAAGGCGGTTTTGCTCTGTGTTCACGGTTTGGGCTTGCACAACGGCACTTATGATCCGTTCGGCAAGCGCATGTCCAAACTGGGTTTTGCCGTTTATGCCATAGACGTTCGCGGTTTCGGCTCCTGGATGGCGGCTGAGGGGCGAGAGCGTGTCGACTTCGACGGTTGCATGGAAGATGTGAGAAGTACTCTCAAGGTGATTCATCGCGCTCATCCCGGTTTGCCTGTTTTCATTCTGGGTGAATCGATGGGCGGTGCGATTGCGCTCAGGGCTTGTGCCCAGTTCCCTGAGCTGGTGGATGGGCTGATTTCCTGCGTGCCGGCAGGAGATCGGTTTAAGCAGGGGCAGACGAAAATCAATGTTGCAATTCACCTGCTTGCCGCTCCCAATCAACCATTCGATATTGGCAAATCAGTTATCAAGCAGGCGACACTGAAGCCTGAGTTGCGCGATTCATGGGGCAACAACCCACTTTCTCGATTAAAAGTTTCTGCCAATGAGCTAATTCAATTTCAGAATTTCATGAATCAGAATCACAAATGGGCTGTTTTGATCAAAGATCGTCCGGTACTTTTTGTGCAGGGTTGTGATGACAAGTTGGTCAGACCGGAAGGAACGGTCGAGCTTTACAACCGGTTGGCAACCAAAGACAGGCAAATAGAGTTGATTCCGAATGCCGAACACCTAATTTTCGAAGAAGGGCAGTTTACCGATCGTGAGGTGGAGATTGTCAACAACTGGCTCTCCTCGCATCTCGCATCGAAAGGAAATACAACGACGGATTTCGGCAGTAAACCTGAGTCGCCGATTAAAGAAAAAAGCGACGAAAGTAAGCAAGAATAGGTCTGCAAATGAGGGTAAGGTGTTATGTTGCGTGTTAGTACAAAAACCATCGGATCAATAGCGGTAACTTTTCTTTTGAGTTCCGCATTCATCTTGCAGGCATCGGCTGTTCCTGCTCCTGTTGCCAGCCCGTATGCGCGCTGCCTCACGCAGGGGAAAGCTTGTTTGACCAAGGGGCAAATCAAAGATGCCATTCAGCATTTTCAAATAGCAGTCAGAGAAAACCCCACAAGCTGCGAAGCTCACCTTTTGCTTGGACAGTCGTACTGCAAAGTAAAACAATTCGTCAAAGCGAAAGATGAATACAGGCGCGCGATCAGATATGGCAAGGGCAATAAGAATGCTCAACTGGCCAATCAAGCAATGATGCAATTGCCGAAGGATGTTTTGCGTCCGAAAACAGGTGCGGATACACGCATGATTGCGTCGGTTCTCGGATTGTCCAGAGTGCGCGGCACCGAAGGTGAGGGCAAGCCCACGGTCATCGATTTCTATGCCAAATGGTGCCAGCCCTGCAAACAAACGAATATTGCCCTGGAAAAACTGAAAACCTCATATGGCGACAAAGTATCTTTCATGCGTGTCGACGTCGATGATCCAAGCAATGAGCGCATCATCGATCAGTATGAAGTAAGCCCGATTCCGACCCTGGTTTTTCTCAATCAGGAAGGGGAAGTCGTTACTTTCACAATCGGATTTTCCGGCGAGAAAGGCATCGATGACGGTATCAAAAAAATTCTCGCCAAGGGATAGAAAGTGGCAAAGCAAACAACTCCGGTCGAAGAAGAAAATTATTGGTTGGATGCAAGAAGGAGCCCGCGCGCATCGGCTTTGACTTTTTCGAAGGAGAAAAGCCTGCCATGCAAAAGCACTCTCAATAAGTGCGAAATTGCAGGGGTCTCCGTCCTTCGACTGGATGTTTGGCCGGAAGGTGAGAGTGGTGTGCCCTTTTCTTATGCGCTGGATATCGAAGCAGATGAAGATGGAGGCGCCGGCGGTTTTGACGGCGTGACGGACAAAGAAGAAGGTTATTCCTATTTTTCATCCGGAGAAGCCGGTCGTCTCGAATGGGAAAAAGCTTCGCACGCGGATCTCGCTGAGATTTTTCCATTCAAGTTGCAATATCAGCGCAGTGCCGAGAGCCGCTATGATTTCCGCTTTCAATTGCCCGAAGATGCCAGATGCTACGGACTGGGCGAAAGGCTGTCTGGTTTGAACCGCCGCGGTGCAGTTCATACGCTCATAAATACAGACAATTCCAAGCATCTGCCTTCAATGGATGCAATGTATAAATCACTGCCGCTGCTTTTTCTCTGGCACCAGGGACAGTGGCATGCCGCTTTTCTCGATTCCCCCGCTTGTCAAAAATGGGATCTCGATTCCGGCATGGAGGATGAGGCGCTTATAACTCTGCTGAGCCGGCGCGGCTGGCAGCTCTATTTATTCTCAGAGGCACCGCTCAAAGATCTGGTCGCCGCTTACACGACCTTGACCGGTCGCTCCAAGCTTCCTCCGCACTGGGCGCTCGGTCACCAGCAATCACGATGGAGTTATCCCAACGACACGACAGTGCGAGGCATTGCCGCAGAATTTC
>JADYYD010000360.1 GCA_020853845.1 Candidatus Melainabacteria bacterium | reverse complement strand
CCCATATTGGAGAATTGCCGATGCTTTCATTGGAACGGCGTGCGCCGTCGCTTCAGCTTGCCGAGAAAAAGCAGCTCGAGGGGAAGCCGGATGGCAGCAAAAAGGGCAAATGGCACGCGCTTGCGGCAACCTGGCTGGGCGAGGCATTCGACGCCATGGATGCATCGCTGTATTTCGTCGCGCTCGTGCCCGCAATGACCGAATTGCTGAGGTCAAACAACGACACTGTTATCGGGCAGACCGGATCGATAGTCCTGGCTGTGTTCATGATGGGCTGGTTCTTCGGCGCCCTCATCTTTGGCGGGCTTGCGGACCGTATTGGTCGTCGTAAGACAATGCTGATCACTATTCTTCTATACAGTCTGGCGACGGGGCTTTGTGCGCTTTGCCAGAACTGGATGCAGTTGGCCGCCTGCCGTTTTGTCGTCGGCTGCGGTATCGGTGGTGAAATCTGTTTGGGAACAGTTGTTATCGCAGAATTTTGGAAAGGACGGGGCAGACTCTGGGCGACCTGCGTTTTAGAAAGTTCTTTCAACGCGGGACTGCTGTTTGCCTCCGGTTTAAACGTATTGATTGGAGTTTACGGCTGGCGCTGGTTGTTTATTGCCGGAGTGATTCCAGCGCTGGCGACAGTTTATATTCGCTCGAAACTGAAAGAATCCGAGTCATTCGAGGAAGTGGCAAAGCACAGGGTGGAAACAGTTTCCGCAACAAGTGAAAAACCAAAATCCTCTTGGGCACAATTGATGGAACGGGAGATGAGAGGCAAGCTTTTCTGGACTGCCTCCTTCGCAATGTCGGCCATCGTAGGCTATTGGGCGTGCGTAGCCTGGCTGCCGGCCTGGGTCAATCAGCTCACCGGTGATATCGCTATCGGCGAGCGCAGCACCGCCACGACTCTTTTCAGCATTGGCGGGCTTGTGGGTTGTTTCCTTACGCCATTGATTCTTGATAGGCTCGGTCGCAAAAATACCGTCAAACTCTCTTTTGTTGGCGGTTTGATAGCGGCTGTAACTATGTTCGTCACGATAAAAACCTTCGGGTTGCCCTTGCTCCTGTGGGCGTTTGCTCTTGGAGTATTCACTAATGTGCAATTTACGACATTACAAATCTACATTCCGGAAGTTTTTCCCACCTCGATGCTGGCGACTGCAGCCGGTGTTTGCTATGGTGCAGGACGCGTTTTCTCCGCCTGCCTTGCGCTATGCGGTGGACAGTTGATTGCATTCTATGGCGGCTCGTACGCGCTTGCAAGCGCAACGTTGTCGCTGGTGTATATCGTTGGTGTTATCGCTGCATTTTTCATTATGGAAACGGATGGCGCCGTTGCCGGTACTCGCAATTTGAGAAAGGCGGGAACTCTTGTACCGCAACCGGTCGCCGCTACGAGCAGGTAGTTTCACTACACGCAGAATTTATTTAAACGCGACGCATTTGTCACTGCGCGACATTGCCTTGCTTGTCGAATTGAATCGACTGCATTTTCGAACCGCTAAACTGCTCGATTGGTTTTCCCAAATCCGTTCGCTTTTTGATTTTGGGCTTTGCTGCCTCATTCAGCGCGTTTTCATCTCTCATTGCAGGCGGAACACTTGCATTAGCTCTGAAATTCGCTGACGGTGGCGCTTCTTTCAAATTCTCATGCAGTGCCGCTGGTGGTGGCGGTACTTTATCCATAAGAACAAGTTCTTTCTCGTCTGATTGTGACTTCGGAATTCCTATAAAGGCGCCTTTTGTCGGAATAGAATCGTCCGTTTGAAATGAGATGATCTCGATTTTCAATTTCCCAAAAGAGCTGGCAATTTTCATCGAGTTTTCGTAGGTAATTTTCAAATGTCCAGCATCAATGAGAGTTTCATTCCAGGTTGGATCAACTGATATCCAGCGCTCGCCATCGTGAACTTCATTCCATGCGTGCCAGTAATACTGCGGCTTTGGAGACTGCGTGTACATCAGCCCGCTGACTTCACGCGAAGGCATACCGGCGGCTCTTGCCAGCGCATTGAATAGAAGTGTGTGCTCGGTGCAGTCGCCTGCCTTTCGTTCCAGCACTTCCAACGCGGTAGTCGAATTTCGATTGACGTCTTTTGAAATCAGTTTGTAAACAGCCGATTGCAGCAACTCTGCTTTCTTGAGACCACTCATAGACCGGGCGGCTTCCAGTGATTGACCCAGCGCTTTGGCGGCAAACTCCTCAATCTCTTTGCTGTCTGATTGAATCGTCGGTGTCGCTTTCAGATACTTTTGCTGATCTTCCTTGCTCAAAGGCTCTTTGTCTTGACTCTTGAAGTCGCGGTTGATCATGATGGTGGTCCAGCCGGTCTTTTTTCCGTCTGCAATTTGCATTTGTCTGTGTGAATCGGGCAACGTGTACTTTATGCCGGATATTTTGAGCAAAACCTGCTTCAGTCTTTTCGGATCGCCCATCGCCACATTTGTGGGCACTGATGAGTCCGCCACTAGATCGATGCCCTGGGCATCAAGCTTTCGGGCGGTACTCTCGTCTTCCAGACGAAAAGCAATCGGACCAATGTTGCCGCCAAGCATGCGTCCGAAATTGTCGCACTCGTATTGCGTAACTTCGTCGTCTCCTTCTTCTTT
>JADYYD010000359.1 GCA_020853845.1 Candidatus Melainabacteria bacterium | reverse complement strand
CCTCTGTTCCGACAATTTTCCGCCCCGTACTTATCAATGGAAAGCTGTATGTGGACGGCGGATTGAGAGCCAACCTGCCGAATAACATCGCCGAAAAGTTGGGCGCCGACCTCACTGTTTCCGTCCTGTGCGATAAAGCAATTACGCCTGTTGAAAATAAAACTTTCAAGTCGATGAAAGCGATTATGCTGCGTGTCGCCGACATCATGATGGCGGCCGCCGACCACCCCAAAGCCGAAGCTTCCGACGTTCTGATTTTTCCCGACGTTGACTTCGTGCCGCCATTTACTAAAGACGAAGATGTGATTCGCAAGGCTATCCAAGTGGGATACAACGCGGCCAAGCAAGTGCTGCCTGAAATCAGGCAAGAACTCGTCGCTTTGGAGCAGCTTCAAATCAGAAAGCAAACTGCCTCCAGTCCGGAAGACGAATTGAGGTAGACCATGAGAGTTCAAACTGCTGCAGGAGAGAAGATCGAGCAAGAGCATCGCACCGGTCCAAAACCGACACTGCGGTCGCTTGTCGACGATTTTGAGAAGCACGATGCCCATCCTGCGCTCATTCACTTTACGAGTACCGGCTCGAACACCATCACATATACGGCTCTGGCAGAGAAGATTCGCAGAGTCGCCGCCGGCTTCGAACGCATCGACTTGAAAAACGGCAGCACTGTCATAGTATTTGCAGCCAATTCGCCCGCATGGATAATTTGCGCGCTGGCTGCCGTATACAGTGGTCTTATCGTTGTGCCTGTAGACCCGCAGCAGTCAGCCGAAGTGCTCGATCACATAGTCAAAGACAGCCAAGCGCGACTGATTTTCACCGATGAAAACGGCATCGCCAAGCTCGAAGAAGCCAAGATCAAAATCGACGAGGCGCACACTGGTCCATTAAAGAAGGAGAGTGTTCGCGTCTTTAGAATCGACCGCGAGCAAGGTGCGGACAGTTGGACAAAACTGCAAAGCCAGCGTCAGGATTTCGAAGATTTGCTTGAAACCATCGAAGTCCCCGAAGACGACATCGCCATTCTTTTCTATACATCCGGCACAACAGGCATGCCCAAGGGCGTTCCGCTCTCTCACAAAAACATTCGCTCGCAACTCGATGCCGCGTTCTGCCAAATGAGTTTTATCGGGCCGGCCGACCGGATCTTGCTGCCGCTGCCGCTCTTCCATGTTTACCCGCTCAATATAGGCCTGCTTGGACCGCTTCATCTTGGATTGCCGGTAATCATGCCACAATCACTTACCGGACCGGAGCTTATTCGCGCCATTAATGAAGCACGAGCAACCATCCTCGTTTCAGTGCCTCGCATCATGCGATCGTTATTCGAAGCGATGGACAAGAAGGCCCATGCAAGCAAAGCAACCGGCGCCATATTCGATACCATGATGAATGCCTGCATCGCTTGCGAGCGCCTGACCGGACTGCGTCTGGGCAAGCTTCTTTTCAAAGGTGTGAGAGACAAACTGGGACCGACTTTGAAGACATTCACGTCCGGTGGCGCCCCGCTCGATCCTGAGCTGACACGCAAGTTCAAAGCGCTTGGCTGGGACATCGCAATTGGTTATGGATTGACGGAAACCTCGCCGCTATTGGCGATGCGCATGCCCGACAATAAAGACATCGAAGGCACGGGATTACCTATTCCAAACGTCGAAATCAAAATCGTTCCTTTTAAAAATGAAGAAGCTGAAAACGAGAAAGGCAATTCTTCCGCGCGGCAAGCCGAACATGCCGAGCACAACCCCAACGAAGGTGAAATCGTAGCGCGCGGTCCCAATGTATTTGGCGGATACCTGCATCTGAAAGACAAGACGAAAGAAGCATTCACAGAGGATGGATGGTTCCGCACAGGCGATCTCGGTTTTATCAAAAACGGTAATTTGCATATCACGGGCCGCGCATCCTCGACTATGGTGATGGAAGGCGGGAAGAAGTTTCAGCCTGATGATGTGGAAGATAAGATAGCAAAGCAGCCTGCAATCAAAGAAATAGGATTGCTGAAGAAAGACAACAAGCTGGTGGCGTTGGTGGTGCCCGACCTCAAATCAACGGGCGAAGGTGACGCCCACGACGCAATTTCCACGGCGCTGAAAACTGCAGCGGCAGGGACGGCTTCTTATCTCAGAGTTACCGACTTTGCCGTCACGCGCGAACCTCTGCCGCGGACGAATTTGGGCAAATTGAAACGGCATGAGCTGGAAGAAAAATACGACCGAGCAAAAGCGGAAGAAAAGGGCGGCAAAAAGAAAGGTTCTTTTTCAGAGTCGGATCTATCTGCCGAAGATCGCGCTCTCATCAATCATCCAGCATCCGGTGCCGTTTGGGAATGGCTGAAGAAACGCTTTCACGATCACGATTTGACTCTGGATACAAGCCCGGAATTAGAGTTGAACATCGACTCGCTCGAGTGGATGAATCTCACTCTGGAAATGGTAGAAACATCCGGTGTGGAAATCGATCAAGAAGCATTGGTGAGAGTCGACACGGTTCGCGACTTGCTGAAAGAAGTTCAAACCAGCTCACAGCAAGGCGGCACAGCCGACTCTCCCATCAAGCACCCGCTCAGATTTCTCGATGAGAAATCGCAGCAGTTTGTGGAGCCGCTCTCAAAAGAACAGGAAAAGGAGGCGCAAAAATACCGCAATCTGTCGCGCTTTCTGATGAAGCCTTTTGCTGTCGAGCCGATTGATTACGACAAAGTGCCGGAAGGGCAGGTGGTCTTCATCCCCAATCACGCCAGTTTTTGCGATGCGTTTGCACTAACGGCGGCATTGCCGGACGAACGATTGCGCGACACGCAGTGGGCCGGTTGGGTCGGCATTGCATTCGGCAATCCTTTCTTTTCTTATTTCAGCCGGCTGGCGCAAGTCGTCCCCATTGACGCTGAAAGGTCCATGTTGACCAGTCTTGCGCTTGGCGCCGCCGTTTTGAAAGGCGGCAAGAGCCTGGTCTGGTTCCCCGAAGCGAAGCGGACACTGGACGGCAATCTGTTGCCGTTTAAACAAGGCATCGGCATCCTTATGAAAGATCAGGACATTCCCCTGGTGCCAGTTTTTCTCGACGGCACGGCACGGGCACTGCCTCCCGGTGCATACTGGCCTCGTTACTTTCCGAATCCGCCCAAAGTGCGCGTCTTCTTCGGCGAGCCGGTTAAGGCGTCCCAGCTCATGAAAGAGGGCGAAGGTGAATCGCCCCAAGAACGGATCGCCAACGCCTTGCGAGACCGTGTTGCCGTTTTGGAAGAGAAAGCGACAGGCAAAAAGTCGCCGCCAT
>JADYYD010000358.1 GCA_020853845.1 Candidatus Melainabacteria bacterium | reverse complement strand
TCCTGGGAAGCGGGCGAACACGACAGCTATGCCGAAACGCTGGAAGAGTCGCGCATATATCAAATCAGCCGTGAGGCCTTCCAGAACTTTATTCGAGAGAACCCGGAGTTCGGCTTGCGTTTGATTCAAATCATCGGCGGCAGGCTCAAACAAGCTCAGGCGCGCATCGAAGATCTCGTCTTCCGGCAAGTCCCGAGCCGCGTGGCGCGATTGCTCGTCACGCTTGCCGAATCGCATGGCAAAGTCACTCCCAATGGCATTCGTGTCGAGTTTCCGCTCACCCATCAGGAGATTGCCGATCTGGTCGGGTCGTCAAGAGTGACGGTCACTCAAATACTCAATAAGTTCAGGTCCAGCCACTGGATTGACATAGAATCCAAGCGCGTAACCATTCACAATCTTGACGCTCTTGAGGAAATGGTCCGGCAACCCTGACCGTACGGGCTATAATGGGGCTTCATGTGCCCGTAGCTCAGCTGGATAGAGCGTCGGTCTCCGAAGCCGAAGGCCTTGGGTTCGAATCCCAACGGGCACGAATTTTTCTTACTGAGTATAAGTCTTGGGCTGGTGATACTGCATGTGGTGCAGAGCCGGAGAGTTATTCACGTTCGGCCTGTTGGATGTCTTTTTTCATTTTCCAGGGAAAACCCTAGTGCTTTAACAGCGATGGGGTCGGTGTTTCTTTGTCAAAGGAAAGTTAAAATCAGCGCATCTTTCATGACTTCTTGCGGTGCGAAATATGAGTGTTTTGCATATCCAATCTGTTTCTGATGCGTGCGCAACAGCTAACAATCACTTCCAGGCGCTGCGAATTGTTGTCGTGGGGAAAAATTCTTGTGAGAGAGAAGAATCGTCGGCGATACCAGTAGATCATCTCGCGGCGCCGCTGCGCTGTGCTCTAAAGGCGCATATCAAGCGGTTTTTGAATGAGTTAGACTTTGCAATTAAAGACTCGAATTTGCGACCAAAAACGCAAGTTTCATTCGCACCCCCGGATTTTACATACTAGATTCTGCGCTCCGTTTCTGGCACCATACTAGGTGGCGTAGCGGGTGGATATATACACCGCATATGGTGCGAGTGGCAGAGGAAAGCAGTCGAGTCCATGGCAAAGCGGCAAAGTTCAGCAGTAAAGCAGAATGAAGGCATGACCACTCTCCTGACAGGAGAGGAAGCCGATGATTTTTTTGCCGGCACTCTCGAGCCGCAAAATTTTGAAAGCGAGTTCGCCAATGCCGACGCGGTAGCGGAAAGCATCGAAGGTGATCTTCCAGCCGAACCGAGAGAAGTCGAAGAAGATTCGGTGCGCATATACTTGCGCGAAATCGCCCGTCACAAACTTTTGACCGGCAGAGAAGAAATCGAGCTGGCTCGGCGCATCAAACAAGGCGATGCCGTTGCCAAACGCAAGCTGATTCAAAGCAATCTGCGCCTGGTTGTCAGTATCGCCAAGCGCTATCGCCACCATGGTCTGGGATTGCAAGACCTCGTGCAGGAAGGCAGTTTGGGTCTGATGCGCGCCGTGGAAAAATTCGATCCCGAGCGTGGAAATAAGTTTTCAACATATGCGACCTGGTGGATTCGTCAGGCGGTCACTCGTGCGATTGCAAACAAAGCCCGCACAATTCGCGTGCCCGTGCACATGAATGAAGTTTTGAACAAACTGCGCAAATCCAACACGGCGCTTTGCCAGGAATTGGGACGCGTGCCTACTCCCGATGAGCTTTCGGAAGCTTCCGGCGTCAGCCGCGAAAAAGTATTGCTGGCTTATGATTCTTCCCGGAGCCCGCTTTCACTGGACTCCGCCTGTGGCGACGATTCCGATGCCACCCTGGCCGATGTGATCCAGGACGAAGGAGCCCTGGCGCCGGACGAGGCGACAGCCGCCAATTTGCTCGTTTCTCACGTAATGGACTCCCTGGTTGTGCTCAACCCGGAAGAGCGTGAATTGCTCTCCTTCCGCTACGGGCTGACCGGCAAAACGCCCATGAGCCTTGAAGAATCGGGGCGGAATATGGGTTTGACCAAAGAGCAGGCAAGAAATCTCGAAGTGCGGGCGCTCAACAAATTGCGCCGCGGCGTCAACTCGAACATGCGAGAATATCTAAGGTAACAGGCACTTGCTGCCGGACCTGTGAACAATGCACTCCGTTAGAAATGCGGAGCATGCATCTGTTGTATGTCCCATTGGATATATCGACGCGTGACGAACATCGAAGTCTTCACCGGACCATATCGCACCGGCAAGAGCGTTAAACTGCTCGAGCGGCTGCTCGACTATTTGGAGACGAACCGGCCGGGTGAGGCACTTCTGGTGGTGCCGTCCCAGAGATACCGGCGCTTGATCACAGAGAGGCTGCTTGCACTCGTGAAGAAGCGGCAGTCCGATGGTGCCGCCGAACACAGGGACTTTCCGGGCGTATTCGGTCTCAAAATTCTTTCCTTTTATAAATTGCTAGAGGAAAATTTGCGCCGATTGGGTGTGTCGTTCCGCCTGATGCCGGAGCGCGTGCGACCTGTTCTTCTCCAGCAAATTCTTTTGACGATGAAAGCCGAGGGTGCCCTAAAGGCAATCGATCCGATTGTGGAATTCAACGGCACATCCCAGCAGATAATCGAGCTTATCGACGAATTCGAGCGCGCCGCCCTGTCGCCCGAGGATGTGATCTCGCGGTTGGAGAAAAACGTCGAGTCCGGCTCCAAGTATATGGAGTTGGCGCGCATTTACGAACGATACTGGCATGAACTGGAAAAGCTCGGTTATGTCGATCAGCGTATCGTATCGTTCAAGTTGCGAGAAAAGCTTACGACAGACAGGGATGTCGAATTGAATCTCGGCTTCCTTGCCGTCGATGGATTCGACAGGTTCAATCCGTTGCAATTGCAGGCGATTCAACTTTTGTCGCCATATTGCAAAAAGGTGGAAGTGCTTTTCGATTACCTGCGCCCGGACGAAGATCCCAATAACGACTATTTGTGGAAAGACGACAGTTTTAAAGATTTGGAAAACATCCTGGCCGGCAATCTCAAGATCAATTCGTCTGTGCAGCCGGCGACGCCGATTGCTGCTCCGGATGTGCCTGTTTTAAAAACAAGAAAACGCAAGGGCGGCAGCGATAACGCGTTGCAGTTAAGCCTTTTCGCCATGGCAGATTCGCTCGGTATCACCGCCCCTGGTGATGCGCCTGCTGCCGACGGCAAGCCGCAGCGAACCTATACGGTTGAGAAATTCAGGACGATGGACCGTTATTTCGAGATGGATTTCATTGCCTCTCGCATCAAACAAAGACTTGTTACTGATGAAATCCAACCATCCGATATGCTGGTGGTCATCCGCGATTTGAAGCAATATCGCACTGCCGTTCGCAGCGCCTTCGAGTCTTCCGGAATACCGCACTACCTCGACGAATCCATCGAGCTGCTCTCATTGCCGCTTGCGCAGTGGTATCACCAACTGCTTACACTTTCGGTGGCAGGCTATCCGCGTGCCGAGACAATCAAATTCTTGCGCAGCCCATATACTCGTCTTGCCGCTTTCGGATTGACGCGCGAAGATGTGGAATTATTGGACAAAAAGTCAGCAAATGACTTTGCCGTCGTGGGCGGACGCGACCAGTGGGAAGATTGCGCGCGACTAATCGGCAATGTCTCACTGAAAGCGGCGCTGGGCAAATTCTTCGACGAGACAACTCCGCCCGGCGATGTTCGCCCTCACGAGCAGTGGGTGACATGGGTGGAAGACGTGTTCGAAGTCTGTTTTTCCCTGCCCGCAGATGAAGACAAGGACGACGAAATCCCGCTTAATCGCTGGCAGCGCGAGACGACTTTGTCGGCAGTTCGCCAATCGCTGGCGCTGCTGATTAAAGAGTCGATGATCATTGCCGATCAAAGTTTTACCTATTCGCAGTTCGTTCAAAAACTTGTTCATATGCTCGAGCAGTCGACATATCGCAGCCCGGGCGAAGGGCAGAATCAAGTGCGTATATGCAGCGCTGAATTGGCGCCGAACAAGACGTTTTCCGATATCTACCTTGCCGGTCTTGTGGAAGGTGAGTTTCCCCGGCGCATGTCTCGATCGGGATTTGCCAGCCCGGAGGAAATCAAAAAATGGAAATTCTTCGGCGTCGATTTGCACAACCCAAGGCATCACGCAGGCTTTGAATCGGCGCTCTTCAATTCGCTGTTGGAGCGCGCGCGCGAACGAATTGTAATCACATGCCCCCACACTGATATAGTCGATGGCGAGGAATTGATCCCGTCGTTCCTGCTCACCGGCGGGAAGGAAGAAGGTTTGCGCTCTATTCTGGCGGTGGAGCCGTTTTCCACATCGACCAACCTGCCTGTTTCCGTTAAAGATCTCGTCGCCAACAGACTCTGGCGAAATCAAAATTCAGCTATGGTGGCAATGACTCACCCTGATGTCGCCGCCTACACTGAAAAAATATCGTCACCGGTCGGAATGTTGAAAGCACGCGAGAGCGGAGCGTCGCATCTCGTTTATAACGGCTGGCTTACAGACCTTATCACCAGCGGTTCTTTGAAGGTCAACTTGCCGAGCGATTGGAGTTCGTCTCGTTTGAATGACTACGGCAAATGCCCTTTTAAATACTGGACAAATCACGTTTTAAAAATCGAACCGCATGAGGAGCCGACTCATGATCTGGTTGTCACCACCCTCGGTGAAACCTACCACAAGGCTCTCGAGCTGTTTTACATAGAATTGAAAGAGCGCGGGCTGGCATTGATGGACGTCCCCGATGAAGAGATTGAGCGCATTCTCGAGAGGGTGTCAAAGACGGCGATTGTTTCAATGAATGCAAGAGCCGATGTGAAACGCGGCGAGTTTGCAGCCTATGAAAATCAAGAAATCGTTTTTCGCTTGCGTCGTTTTATTAAGGAAGAAAAGCGCCGCGAATTGAAAGAAGGAGGTCGCTTCCGCCCTACCCTGTTCGAGCACGGCTTCGGCAGCGGCAGAGGAGGAGTCGCTCCTTCTGCGCCATTGATTATCAAAGCGGACGGACAAGAGATTCGCATCGTCGGGGTCATCGACCGGATTGATGTTGCCAGTGATACCACAGCCAGCGGTCACAGCAAAGTGCGCGTCGTCGATTATAAATCCGGCTCCACGCCGATAACGGAGAAGGACACTCTGGCGGGGCGTAATTTGCAGATGGCGATTTATGCAATGGCTGTTTCCCAGTCGATCATTCCGGGCGCGGAAGTGGAAGTGGGGCAATTTTTGAGCGTTTCCAAAGCAGGACCGATCGGCTCTCTGGAGTTCGTCAAAAAGAAAAAGAAGCCCAAGGATGGAGAGCCGATTGAGGATGAAGAGCCCGTGGAAAACATTCTCGACAAGTCGCGAGATTACATAATCGACTATGTGTCTCGAATTGCCGCAGGTGATTTCGAAGTAAAGCCCAACGGCGAAGTGTCTTGCCGTGGATGCCCGCATTCGATGATTTGCCGCATCACGGAAAGCCGCGGCTCGGCAGGGGAGGAAGAGTAATGTCTCAACTCACCGACCAGCAAAAGGCTGCAGTCTTCAGCATCGATAAAAACATTTTGGTCTCCGCAGGTGCCGGCTCGGGCAAAACGCACGTTCTGGTTGAGCGCTATATTGAAGTATTGCGCAGCGATAAGGAATTGACGATTGCCGACTTGGTGGCGGTCACGTTTACGAAAAAAGCCGCCAGCGAGATGCGCACGCGTTTAAAGGCCCGCTTCCAGGCTTTGAAGGATGGCTCGGACGGGGAAGAGCGGCAGCGCTGGCTTATGTGCATGGCGGATATCGACGGCGCGCGCATCGGAACAATTCACAGCTTGTGCGACAGCATCTTGAAGGCGTTTCCAGTGGAGGGCGGAGTCGATCCGAAATTCGAAGTTCTCGAGGATATCGAGAGGGCGGAATTGTGCGACGAGAGCATCAAAGAAGCTTTTAGATACGCCATCACAAGCCAGAGCCCCGAGCACGAATTACTGGATTCATTCAGCATTGATGAAGTAAAACAGTGGTTGCTCGACATTCTCAATTCTTCTCTGCAATTTTCCGAAGTGACGGAAAGCATGGGCGAAACTACCGATGAGCACTTTTCAGAACGTTTCGAGAAGCTGCTCCAGTGGGCGCGCAAGCGTGCGCTTTGTCAAATTGTTTCCAATCCTGAATGGGCTCCTTCCTTGGCGTTTGTCAAAGATAACCCGTGGAAGCCGGCAACGGAATTAGAGGAAATTCGCAACGGTTATGAGAAGTTGGCTGATGGAATCGAAACTGCCAGCCGCGCAAAAGAAGTCACCGATGCGCTCTGGTCATATGCAGATTACCTGGATAAGCACCCTTCCGTCGGCAGCAAGGGCGGCAATGATGCAAAACCTTTGCGCCACCAAATGGCAAATCTCAAGAATATCGTAAAAAAGGCATTGAAGAAAGTTCCTCAAGGACTGCGCGAGGCCGACTCTGAAGCGTTTGGCTTGATCCGGTCTTTCATCGCGCTTGCACAGCGGACAATTTCAATTTACGAGAATAAGAAACGCATTGTGCACAAACTCGACTATGACGATTTGATCCGTTTTACTTTTCGCGCATTGAATCAACCCGGATCTTTGGCAAGAGAGCACTTCAATCAATCTCTCAGAGCCATTCTCGTAGACGAGTTTCAAGATACCAATGCGGTCCAGGCGAGATTGGTGGCATCTCTGGCCGGAAAGAAAACCAGACTTTTTCTTATCGGCGACGACAAGCAGTCCATTTATAAATTTCAGGGCGCGGACGTCTCGAATTTCAACGAGTGGAAGAATGCGCTTTCTGCAATGCCGAGCAATATCGAACTGGATTTCTTGAGCGGCGAAAAGGAAGTCATCCCGCTCAATCGTTCTTTCCGCAGCCATCCCGATCTGGTGTGCGGAGTCAATGCGGTCTTTGAACATTTGCTTGATCCGGGAGAAGATCCTCAGATTTACCGAGCCGCCTTTGAAAGTCTCAACGCGCACCGGGAACGCGTCGTCGATACGGAACGCGTGGAGGTCTTGTATTTCGACACCGCGGGCACAGAAGGAACCGAGCAGAAAAAAGGCTTTGAAAGTGAACTGATCTGTCAGTGGATCGAGGAAAAGGTTCGTCTTGGACTGCCCATTCAATTGAAAGACG
>JADYYD010000357.1 GCA_020853845.1 Candidatus Melainabacteria bacterium | reverse complement strand
CTTCTGTTGTAGACCTTGGGAGAGATTCTTGATTGTGTTTATAGTGTCAACCCGTGCGAGCTACCTGGGAAGTCTATTCGGCAACGCGCCGTGAGCGGACACGCATAGTCTCACGGCGCGCGAAGTCCACATTTGCCTCCACTTTCGCTTTTGTAGCGGTTTCAACAAATCTGCCGTCCTGCCACAGTTCGACAGCGTTATCATACGAGTCTCGATTCCAACGAACTTCGATGTCCTGGCCAGCGAGTTCAGGACTTGCCTGGAAAGCGATGTTTCCAATTGTCACCGTAGCTGTACGCTCGTGAACAGTTCGTTGGGACCGTGATGCAAAGGCGCCTTCAAGTACGGATTCGTCGATATTGATGATATGGATAGAATCTCGAACCCAGCGCTCAAGCGGCGTTGCTCCACGAAGTCCTGAATGGGGACGAGCATTATATGCCAGAATCCATTGATGAAGCGCCGAGTTTAGGTCGTCGATGGAGTTCAAAGGTGCATGCTGAATTTCACGGTAGAAATCTTCCTTTAGAGACCTGATCATTCTTTCGATTTTTCCTTTTGATGATGGTGAGTAAGGCTGGCAAAAGGAAATTTCGATACCAAGCTCTGCAAAACATTCAGCGAGTTCATTGCTCCTGAATGCAGGTCCATTGTCGAACAGGAGTCGTCGCGGCTTACCGCAATTTCGGATTGCGAATTTTAGGCATTGCTGCACACTGGGAAGCTTTTCGTCCCAATAAAATTGGGCATGAACACACCGCCTGGATGCATCATCAATAGCAATAATCAACTTAGTTGGCAACAGTCTGCCGCTTCGCCGTGTGTCAGGAATTGAGGGTCCTACAGCCGTATCGCACTGCCAAAGATCGTTTGCGGTTTGTTGCTGCCATCTTTGAAATACTCCCGCTTCGTCCTTCAATGAGGTTTTGCTATATCCTCTCATTCGGAGTTGTCTATTGAGCGTCGAATTGGAAATACGCTCCGTAAGTCCCTCCTTTCTCAGAATGTCAACAATCGCCCGTGTGCTTCTGCAGGGCAGCTCCAAGCGGAGTTCAATAGCGCGATCCAAAGTTGCCTTTGAAATTGCCCTGCACAATCCTTTTGTAGATCGTGATTTGGTTCTTAGTCCGGCAAATCCGTCCGCTATGTATGACGCAACCCAAGAACGTAGTGTGCGCTCCGCAACAAGTTTTCTCTTTCCATCGGGAAATTCCCAGCACGTCTTCAATATTTCCGAACGGACGGCATTCCTATCTGGGCGTTCTAGATTGCGGCAAACTAGCGGAGCTATGACCGCAAAGCGAGCTAGTGCTAGATCTGTCGATTTGTCGTTCTTGTTCTTTGCTGAGCTATTCACCGCAGTTCCTCCATGATATCGATTAACGAATTTGGGCAGCGGCTGCATTGTAGTTGCGCTCCGCTGATGGCACAATGGTAGCCGCATCACTGAGAACACGAGGCAATGCAGGGAAGCTAAAATGAGCACCGCTAGTAGTGGCGCGAGCGCTGCGCAACGCATTGAGCGTTTGCCACCGCCTCGATCCTATAACCATGCTTGTGATCTTTAACACATTGGCGTTCGAACAATGGTCTACTTGTATTCCAACTGATGGCGTGCGGTTGATGACAGTGGCGATCCCCGAAACGGTCGCTGGACAATACTTTCCCATTTGACGTCTGTTTGATAGATAATAGTCTATCTGCGTCTTTGTTCCCGAAGAGCGGTTATCTTGGAGAATCGGCGAAGACATGTGCGAACTCTTTGATGAGTTTGGTACCAAAACCAGGAAGGGTGAGCGGCGACATTCTAGATATGTGCCTTTCTGCGCTTCCAGAACGTCAGCGACCTAAATGGAGAATCGCTTGTGGCGAAACGACGACGTCAAAAGAACCCATCGGAAGAGGCGAGCGTGCTTCAGCTGCAGCTCCCCCTTTTAAGTGATGTCCTGAGAGAGTGTCAGAATCTGCGTTCGGAGCTGGACTCGCTGCGGAGTGGCTATAGCGCTGTTCGGCAAGAGAATGCGCGGCTGCGAGAAGAGAATGCATCTTTAAGGAGTCGTTTATCTCAGGCGTTGAGTATATCGCCAAACGATCGAGCAGTCCAAGAACAGCTCGTGACCGTCGAATACAATGCAGCTGGACAGTCTGCCAGATTGCAGTTGCTGCGCTCTTTGTTTTACGGACGACAAGATGTCTATGCTGAAAGGGGCAAGACCAGGGATGCTCGGGGAAAGTGGCCATATTGGCCTGCTCGCAATCATGATTGGTCAATACCGCACAAGTCTACAAAAGGAGCAAAGAGCAAGTGTTCATCAGTATGTCCACTTCTGCCGTTCGACGAGCGAGTCATTGAAGATCACCTTGCGGGCAAACGAACCATAGGCATTTATGCGCTGCTTCCAGATGAGACGTGTCGGTTTTTAGCCCACGACTTCGACAAAGGAAACTGGCAAGACGATGTGCTAGCTTTTCTTGCCACCTGCGACGCTCTTGGTGTGCCAGCGCATCTGGAGCGTTCGCAGTCCGGAAACGGAGCGCATGTCTGGATATTTTTCGATTCACCAATAGCCGCAGTGCAAGCGAGGAAATTTGGCTCATACTTGATTACGAAAACTAATGAACGATTTTACCTTCATCTAGAATCACACGATCGTATGTTTCCAAACCAGGACACGATGCCGGAAGGCGGCTTCGGAAATTTGATAGCGTTGCCACTGCAGTTGGAGGCAAGCAGATTGGGAAATAGCGTATTTGTGGATCGGAAATTTCAGCCGTATGGTGATCAGTGGGAATACCTCAGTTCCGTCGAGCGAATGCGGAGTATAGATGTTTGCTCCGTAGTAGATGCTCTGCCACAAGAATCGTTGATTTCACTGCCCGAGCCTTCAGATGATGAAACTTCAAACGAGCCATGGAAGCAGAAACCGTCGGGACCTTCACGCGAACCAATATTAAGAGGAGCGATTCCCGGCAATACTACATTAGTGCTCAGTAATATGATTTACCTGGACAAGACCGGTTTTTCAAGCTCAGCTATAAACAGAATCATGAGCATTGCTGCGTTCCAGAATCCAAAGTTTTACAAGCACCAATCCATGCGGCTTTCGACCTACAACATTCCGCGAATCATAAGCTGTGCGGAAAGTCTTTCACAGCATGTTGTGTTGCCCAGAGGATGCCTCAACGAGCTACGCGCGCTTCTCGAAGCCAACAATATAGCTGTAAAGCAAGTGGACGAGCGATTCTCAGGACTGCCCATTGATGCAAATTTCGTTGGTGCCCTTAGACCAGAGCAGTCTGCTGCTGTAGAGGCAATTTTGGACAGCGATATTGGTATTCTTGCTGGCACTACAGGCTTTGGAAAGACTGTGGTTTCCGCATATGTGATGGCGCAGCGCAGAGTGAACACTCTTGTTGTTGTTGAAACAAAGGCACTATTGCATCAGTGGAAAGAGAAACTTCAGCAATTTCTTGATGTCCCGCTAGCTCGCATCGGGCAAATAGGTGGAGGGAAGAAGAAACCCTCCGGAATCATTGATGTCGCAACAATTCAGAGCCTTGTCCGTAAGGGCGTCGTTGCGGATGTCGTTGCTGAGTACGGGCAGATTATAGTCGACGAATGCCACCATATTTCATCTATCTCATTCGAGTCCGTGATAAAACAGGCCAAGGCGCGATATGTGCTTGGTCTGACCGCTACCCCTGTCAGGAAAGACGGCGATCATCCGGTATTTATGATGCAATGCGGGCCAATAGTATTTAAGGACACCAGGAAACTTCAGGAACGTCATCCTGGTGTAGTCCACGTAGTGATCCCACGCGAGACTGGATTCGAAACCACACTTCCTGATGTTAAAGAAAGCTATCACGAGCTTTGTGCTGCATTGGCTGTTGATGAACAGAGGAACAAGCTTATTGTTGACGACATTTTGAAAGCGCTAGCTGAAAAACGAGTACCACTTGCAATTACTGAAAGAATCGATCACTTGGAAGCTTTGGCTGCAAAGCTACAAGGCTTCGGAAAGGCTGTTCTTCTACTGAGAGGCGGTATGAGCGAAAAGGAAGCGAAAGAATTTCGTTCTCGCCTGCGAAACATCCCCGACGGCGAAGAGAGAATTGTTCTTGCGATTGGGAAATGCGCGGGCGAAGGATTTGATGATCCGCGACTAGATACACTCTTTCTAATGCTTCCTATATCTTGGCACGGCACCGTCGAACAGTATGTTGGACGCATGCATCGAGACCATGAAGGAAAGACGGAAGTCCAGATCTATGACTACGTGGATTCAAGAAGCCGGATGCTCAAAGGCATGTACAGAAAGAGGGCGGCCAAATATCGAAAAATTGGATATGAGATTCGCCCGTAAACTCAATTTTCCCTGTACTCTCAAGCCGCCTTTATTTGCGCCCGGGGTGGAGGCGCGCGGCTTGTTTTGGGGTGGGTGGGTCGGAACCACGCGCAAGGCGCGCCTGTCCACGGAATTCGGGGTTTTTGTGAATTGGCTCACGGATGAGCCAATAGTGAGCCAATTGAGCCAAATGAGGTTCAAAGATGAGCCGTTTGTCTGAGTCGGTAAATGATGATAGAAACTGGTTCTTCAGACGATTTTTGTTCTGCAGTTTGACTTGTTGAGCCCTTTGAGAGCCGCTCCTGGCCGCTTGAAGCATTATGAGGCATTCGCGAAACATTCGAGGACGAGCTAGCATCCTGTCAGAACTGAATTTGCGGATAGTCAAGGGAGGTTTGATCGTGGTGCCTCATGAGGCATTCATGAGGCATTCGTGAAGCGTTTAGAATTCGACGTTACTTCTCGATTTATCTAGTGGGACTACCTTGTTTTCTTTCTCCTCTTGTTTTGCAAACATGCGTTGATGTGCGACTTCACGGGCGGTGCGCTCGGCTTCATGCGCGGAGTGCGCATAGACTTTGCGAGTGGTGCTTACGTCCTTGTGATTGAGAGCGTTGCCGATGACTGACAGGCTCGCGCCGGTCATAGCCATATATGAGCCTAGTGTACGCCTCAAGTCGTGCAAATGGAGATTCTCTATTCGTGCGCGTTTCAGAATGCGGTGCCATCCTTTCTTGGGATCGGCGAGGTGAGGACTTTTGGTGCCCGTGCCGGGAAATACATAGTCGAACTTTTTTCGATTGTCGAATCGTTTCTGGAGGATTTCCAGTTCAGGGCCAGTTAGCAAAATCGTTTGAGCGGTATTATTTTTGGTATCAGGAATTGTCCAGACAGCGTTGTCCAAATCAACATCCGCCCAGCGCATTTTAAGCACGTTCATTTTGCGTGCCCCAGTGTAAAGGCTGATGAGGACGTAGTCTTTGATCTCCTGATTTTCTTCCGCTTCAATTGCCGCGATCAGACGGGGCAGCTCTTCGGCATACACAAATCGCTCTCGATGTTTCAATTTGAATTTTGTGATCCCGGTTGCTGGATTTTCGCAATCGACAAGCTCCCACTGCTTACCTTTGTTAATGACGGCACGCAACACCGTCGACAAAGTGATAGTGCCACCGCGCGCGAGCACTTCTTCTCTTATTTCGGACACTGAATTGTATTCCGGCTTTAGAAGAAATACCCGACCCACGAGGGCGCTTGTTCCGTCGTAAACGCGCTTCAATGGTCTAGATGCTGGGAATTTGTTGCGAGTACCAGTGCGAAAGACAGAGAGTCCAGGCGCAACTAACACTCCATTACCGCATAAATCAACTCCGCTGATTCGACGTTTTTCGAGGCTCAGCAGCTGATCTTCCGATAGCCATGGCACCACAACGAGAGGACGAATGTTCAAGCAATCCGCATAGAATTGCGCGTTATTCGCCGCTTGCATTACGGATTTATCGCTTCCATAGCGTTTTACTTCGGCAGCAAACAGCGTTTTGCTTTCACCCCAGGTGCCGTTTACGATTAGACTTGGCTGGTTGTATAATCGCGGCGCTCTGCTGCACGACGTCAAATTGAACTGGACCGATTCGCAGTTGCCCGGTCCGTATGAAGTTGATAATTTCCTCTTCTGATTCCATATTTCCTATTTTAGCTAATTTCCCGCGCGGGAAATTAGCCTATATCTGGATATTATCGTATCAGTGTCAGAGCGGCAATACCGGTGTCGCATGAAGGCTTGCTGTCCCCCGATATTCCTTTGCCGCTGCTTGATAGCTTTTTTACGGGGACGCTAATAGCCTTTTTGCAGACCCCCTAATAGCCTTTTTGCGGCAATCGTGTTAGCCTTTTGGAATCAAGCTGGAAGTTCGAGGTCACTTGTAATGAAGGTCATTCCACGACATCTCGCGACCCGGATAGAGCGCGCTCTGGGCACAAGCCGAGTCGTGAACATCGTAGGTCCGAGGCAAGCCGGCAAGACGACTCTGGTAAAGGACCTAATTGACACTGCACGCTATATAACGCTCGACGACGATGCTATGCGGGCGGCACTTGAAGTCGATCCTTACGGACAGCTTCTACTTCTCGCGGAAGATGCACGGAACACAGGCCTTCCCATCGTGATCGATGAGGTGCAGCGGCTCCCGGAAATTACATTTGCGCTAAAGCGTATCGTTGATGCGGACCATCGGCCTGGTCAGTATGTGTTTACTGGTTCGTCCGATATTTTCACAACTGGAAAGGCATATGACTCATTGGCTGGGCGAGTCATGACCCTGACTCTGCGCCCGCTTAGCGTTGCAGAGATCGCGGAGCAAGCGCCTTGTCGGCTGCTCGATGCGGTGGAGGAACATCCACAGGATTGTCTGGACGCGCTACCTAAGCCGGTACCCTACTTGAGGGCGGACGTCATAGATCTGATTGTGCGCGGTGGTTTTCCCGAAATCAGAAAGCTCGATGATCGGGATCGTGTTCACCGTTATATGAGCTATCTCGATAGCATTGTTGAGCGCGATGTATCTCCAATTGCCGAGGTCCGAAAGCCAGATATGATGCGCCGCCTCATCGATCAGATGGCGGTGCGAACGTCAGAGGAACTTAGCATCGCCGCTCTATGCAATGTGCTTGGAGCTCGTAAGGAGACGGTTAACGACTACATAGACATTCTTTCGCGACTTGGAATCGTGCATAGACTTGGCGCCTGGAAATCATCGGGCGGAAAGCGGGAGATCCGAGCATCAAAACTACATTTTTTGGATACTGGCTGCGCCACTTCTTTGCGTGGCGAGGATAGAGACAGCTTTGGTCCCGGTGCTGATCCCGCCGCGCTGGGACATTTGCTGGAGAGCTTTGTCTTTGTAGAATTGGAAAAATCACTGTCCTATCTTGGGAAGCGCTGGCGTTTGTATCACTGGCGGCAGGAAGCACGCGAGATCGATATTGTTGCTGAGGCGCCCGGTAGGCTACTTGCATTATTCGAAATGAAGTGCGCTGCAACCGTCAGCGCGGACGATTTTCGACACATCAATTGGTTTCTGAGTGAAGGACCGGGAAAGAGTTACAGAGGCACCGGTTTTGTAGTGTACCTTGGTGAGGATATGCTCTCTTTCGGTGCGGGCCGGATTGCCTTGCCCTTATCAGCGCTCTGGTCGTTTGCTATTTAGTCTTGGTCGAGGCACCATATGCGCTACCATTCGACTCAAGAAGTTTTCCCTCGTCTTCTAAAACTCTATGCCGACCGCAATGCTTCGGACTATGTTTGCTAGTGCATCGGAATCCCTTCGTTTGGAATGACCCGAACGTCAATGTGAATATGCGCCTTACCATGAGATGGCATGCCATTCGTTACCACTTTGATGGGCACGTACCAGTCCGGAAAGTGTATGTCTGGAACAGCGACTATGATACTGGATTCGGTGGCTGATACCACATTCGCTTTGACATCTCTGAAAGTGACCGTGTTCTCAGAGGCAACTGGAGAGAAACCGCTTCCCATAATCGTAACGTGCTGCGTAGGCGGACTTGACAGCATATCGACAAACGTAATTCTCGGACCAGACCGCACATTGACTTTGTACGGAGCACTATTGACGTGAGCCACCGAAACCACCACGTGATGACTACCGCCGTCAGCATTCGCCGGCAGTTTGAACTTGAGCTCCCCTTCGCTTGCACTTGTTGGTTTTATGTGTTTGCCTGCAATGTGAATTCTGATATCCTGCGCGTTGCTCGAAAAGTTTCTTCCCTTAATTGAGATCGTATCGGCGAGACCAACTGGATCAGGGGTCACTGCGGTGATAACGGGTCTTTGAATATAGAGCTTCCAGTTCATTCGCGCACCGGATGGACCCAAACCCTTCACCGTCAGATGCGTACTGCCTGCGCGAAGTTTGCCGCTCAAGTCCAGAGAAAAACTCTTGCCGCCATTGAAATTCGCAAACGATGCCACTGGCTTGTGATCGAGTTCAACCTTCAGGTCTGTCGCAGCAGGTCTGTTGTCCGCTCCGTTAGCGAATCTGAGTTCTAGTGGTAATTTGGCTTGCTGCGCATTCAGATGAATACGGTCTCCCCAGGTGTGCCAGGCACCGGCCCTGGTTACCAGAGGTTTCGACTCTTGCAAAATAGCCATATTCTCGAGAGCACTAACCGGTTGTCCATAGGCCGATACGATGCCGGCAAGGATGCAAAAAATTCTTGGATTCGCCATTTCTATCTCGCAGTGTGTTTGAGTCCACGTCCCTTCTACCCGCTCTTTTGCGAAACTAAAAGATGCCTACTCGCTGATTGACTCGATATCTATGACAAAGCGGTATCGCACATCGCTCTTGAGCAGCCGCTCGTAGGCAGCATTCCTCCAGTGTGTGCGTTCTGTCCCGGATTATCTCATTTCCAAGCAAGACAGAATATCCAAATTCAACAAATGCAGTTGGAGAGGCTTTTGTCAGGCCTATGCCCAATCTAGTGCTGAACTGCTGATTGCGGCGGAATCGATAGAGCGCAGCGCAGTCCACTATTTGATTGGAAAGAGTGGACTTTTGAAAGTTTCCGACGTATTCGGTGAAAAAGTCGGCTTTAGGGCTGAGCTTCCGCATGAATGCGAAGGTCGGCTGATATATGACTCCCTGATTGGATGTCGGAGCTTCAAGGTCATTCTGCGGCTCCGAAACTTCGGTTTTTAGAAAGATGGAATGAGCGGAACATATTGTCCAGTTTTTTGACAAACTGCGACCGGCTACGATTTGCACGAAGGGGTCCACGGCATTGGAACACGAGGAAGAACACCCAGACGGATCAGGGTCTGCGGTGCATTGAAGCTCTGACCCGCATGCTCTTTTGTAAGCCCCACGCCATTTTCTGCCTGCATATAGTTGGGCGAAACTGTAAAAGGCGTGGGCGTGACTGTCGGGCGGTCGGTGTTTATCTCAGGTCCGGGCGTGTTGGAACTCGCTTGCGCGTACGCGCTGGAGATGCAACTGAAAAGCATCAGCGAAAATGCGAGGCAGGTTCTCTGATAACTGCGCCGTAACCACATGCAGGACTCAGAAATAGCGGACTGACGAAGATATTATGGCACGTAAGGAATCACGAAGAGTCTGATTGATGAATATCAAATTTATCAAATTGACTTACGTGCCGGTTGATTAGATTTTCTGTTCGCCGGTAACTGATGCGACAAACGGGAAAAATATGGCATAGCTCCAAAAGGAATGTGCCATGAAGCTACCTACCCAGCAGACCAGGGAATTACTAGAAGAACTGCTAGATCGCGCGCGTCAGCTTGCGGTGGAAGGCGATGCTGCTGCAGAGCAGGCGCTTGAAGAGATGGAATTGTTTTGGCGCGATAAAGTGAATTTGGTGATGGATATTTACCGTGAAACCAACTGTTTCGATGATTTGATTGCGGCCAACGGTTTTGGATCTCTGAGAGAAGATCTTTTGTCCATGGTTTCTGGTGCTCGCGGGAGTTCCTGTGAGCGGAAGCCTCAAGAATGCATTCCTACGCTTGATGAGGTCAGCGAGAAATTGAAGCAGAACCTCGTCACTAGCAGGAAAGCGCTTGCGATTCACGCCGAATTGATGCAGCTTGAGACAGAGTTGAAAGCCTGTGTGAACGCGGCACTCGCTGGTCCTAGCGCGGAGAAAAGCGAAGAGTTTAAAAAGTGCCTCACCGAACTATTGCAGTTTGAAACAGAGTCGTTGGATTGGATACGTGCAGATAAGCTGCATAACATCGCAATCACCGCAGACCCTGACTCCCCCGAACAGGAGTTTTACGGCGATATTGCTATTGGCGACAACGCTTTATCGAATGTTGTGGAAGACGGCCGCAGAAAGTGGAACTATACTGCCACGGCTGATCAGCCTAATGATGAGCCGGTCATGCACTGGGCAGCGCAAAAAAGAGCGCTATTGACCATTCGCCATAAAGAGATGGAAAAAAACTGAGTTACATAATAACCTATTTCATTTATTTTTTTCACGAAGACCGCAGCACTGCAGAAGAAAAATGGCTCAAGGAGCTGCAGAAGCAGTTCGCTGAAAAACCTAAGTTTTTCGATCAATGTGCTCACGAACTCTCGATGGTCTATCACCATGAAAATAGGCTCAAGGAATCAACGCTTTTCAAGAATAGTATTGGAGCCTTACCGAGAGTAGTTGGTGAAGCTGACGAAGACATCTCTGTGCCTTTAGAAACGCTCTATTTGCATATTTCGGAATGTACTTGCATAAACACCTTTGGGCTCTGGCAGTCCGTGTGGGCAGAAGCTGATGCTAAAGGTTTGGACTACCAGGGTTTTAGTATGGATGGCCATCAAACGCTGAAAGGACACAAGGAAGAATTCACCACGATAAGGGTCCAGAGCGCTAATCAAGCGCAACTCGAAGAAATTGTGTTCCGTTGCCTTTCGAATTCCATTCCCAAAGACCATTCTGCCGGAAAGATTTTGTTAGAACGAAATGGTGAAATCACCTCATATTCCAGGCCCTAACTCTCTTTTATCACTTAACTACCAGAATCTATTTCTCTGCGTAAGCTGCTTGTACATGCCGGTTTGAGGCAGAAGTCTCGCATCAGTTCTGCGCACTTGTAGATGTCTCACTTCGCGGTTGCGTGTTCGAATATCGAGTTCGATAATTGTGCCCGGTGTTCCAATCATCTCTTTGATGATCGTTCTGAAATCATATCGATGCCCGTTGACGCCAACGATGCGATCACCTGGTTGCACATCAAATCTGTTCAAATCGCTTTGCGGAAAAACTTTCAAAATCGCTCCATTCATCATATTGAGAAGTGCGCCAAGACAACCATAAATTTCTTCACCGCCATTTGCTTTTGCTTGCAATGTTGATTGCTGTTGAACACCTAACTGTGCTGAAGATTGACTGTTTTGAAGCAGAAAGGTTTTTTCCCTCAACTCCTTGCTTATTTCTCCGCTGATTGGCTGATTTTCATCGGCAGAGCCGGACTCGGCTTGCGATTCATTTTCCTGGATTACATTGTCTCGTTGAATAACTCCTTTAATCATCGGAGACTCTGCAAGTGCCGGCGCAATACTTAGATAGGCTGCCATCAGAACAGCTAATGCGCTCTTTGGAAATGAGATGTTCATGGATCAAATTTTACAAGAAAGGGAGCCTATCCAGCGCGTAATGAGGTTTTCTACAGCCAAGATCGTTTTAATAGGGAGAGTTTCTAGATTAAATGCGCAGCGGCTAAAAAATAAACAAGTTGGATACAACTCGGCTGTAGATTCGTTTGCAGGACTCCCCCCGATATCAAATGACTGAGCCGGTAAGGCTCCGGAGGAAAAATGGCTGGACAAGAACTCGATTTTAGAGCTGAGCAAATGGACGCGCATCAAGCAAGCAATCTCTCTTCTATGCTGCCGGAATTGCTTCAAAACAACTCCTTCCGCCAGCAAAATCAGTTTGATTCTGCCGCCACAATTGCCAACAATGGTTTCCCACAGTTCGAGCTGTTTGACGGCGGCGCCTCTGTAATGAAAGCAGATTCTGCCGACAGTGCTCACAGACTCAACAGCAAGTATGAAACGGGTGCTGAACTGACGAGCGACAGAGAGCTCAAGCAAGCAGGGCTCAACCCCAAGGACGTTAAGCACACTATTGCGAAGAAAGATGGCGGATGGACTGAGGAGAGCACGTCAGTCAAGTATCCTGGCGGTTTGGAGGTAACAGTTACTGGTCGAACAAAGCATATGCCGAGCGGCAATGATGTAGTGATGGAACCGGAAGCAAAGGTCAAAGAGCCGCTGCCAAAGAACTATCGCAAGGACAAAGACGGCGCGATATTCGACGGCAACAACAAGAAAGTCGCGCAGATCAATGATGACGGTACCGTCACAGTGAAGGTCGGCAAGGACTACGTGACTCAAGGACCTGCAGGTGTCGTTGAAGAAACAGTCTTGGAGAGCAAGAGCGGAGCAGGCATGATCGGTCGCATAAAAGTGAAGCACTAAAACAACAAGTTAAGTACTCAGCTCTTCCCTGGAGCACTTATTGAGATAGAGCTGGAATTTGGTTCTTGCCGCATCGCCAGCTCTTTTATCTCGACTGATTTCACACGCACACCCCAGCTCTTTGTTTGCCTGCTGAGAGTTCTTGTGAGTAAGGAATTCAGCTCTCTCTCGTTAATGAGCAGATCTTTTGCTGTGCTCTCGCTCACGAAGTTTCTCAATACTGTGTGCATTGTTTCCATTGTATGCGCATACGGATCATCAACTTTGGCTACCGCTTTCACTGGGTCGGATATGTGATATCGGCACAGGGCGGAAAGTTTGACAGGAATTTTGTCGCGCGTGGTTATCTCAACAGGAGGCGTAGTTGATGCCGCGATGCGGGTGTCGACGTAGAGCGACCGGTCGATCAATGGAACAACCAACTGCATGCCCGGACCCCTGTGCCCGATTATTTTTCCGAACCGAAAAACAACCAGGCGATCGTGTTCTCTCACAATCTTGATACCGGAAAGCAAGATCATGAAGAGGAGGAACAGAATTCCACCGAAGATTTCGTTCATAGCCATTTCCAGAGCGTTTTCTCAATTCTAATCAGCCAGCCGACTGCCTGTGACTGGGAAAAACCCCGTTTTTTTTCAAAGCCGCACATTTGTCACATTCCGAAACTAGATTGTGTGAACCGTCAGTTGAAACTATCGATATTCTCTGATGTGAACTTGTCTGCTTTCGGATGGTCTTAGCGTTATTGGTGGCGGCGG
>JADYYD010000356.1 GCA_020853845.1 Candidatus Melainabacteria bacterium | reverse complement strand
TTTCCAATTCGATGTCATCGATAATATTGTCGGCCGCGCGCAGATTTTTGACGTTCTGCAAATCACCTAAAGCTGCTTTTGCCAACGTTCCTCGCATCAAGTGGTCATTGGACGCAACCTGACGAATATAGTCAGCCTGCAAAGGCTCCCCTTTCAGATCGTGAGTCTTGAAGTCCTGCATCCAGACGGCAGAAAGGTTCTTCAATACGCCGGGCTTTTTCTCTTCCAATTCTTTAGCGAGAGAATGCCAGAATTCTCCTTTCTCTTTATCGTTCATCGGAACATCATCGCGTTTGTCTCTCAAATCAATGAGGCCATCCCGATCTTCATCACGCCCGTTGTAGACGTTTTGCACGGATGCTTTCATAAAATTGAACGCAGAGGTTAAAGACTCGTCTTGCAGCTTGGCGAGAACCTGGTCTGCCAGACTGTTTTCTTCATTAGAGGGTTGAGGATGGAATGATGAGTCGGAATGACGAGAAGCATGAGAAACCATAGTTTTTAAAACCTCGACTATCCGCATTCAGCGGTGTGCGTGGGGGATGCTGGAGTATCGACCGGCAACATCACAACCACATAACAGCGAAGATAGGCGGCGTTTTCAGGCGAAACAGACGGGGGTCCAGAGTGAGCGAAATGCACATCGCAAGAGCGTTATGAAGTCCTCGCGCTTGCCTACTATTTATTTTAGTTGCCCTCGGCAAAAAAATTAGACGGGTCCGGACGAAGAGCACAAAAGCACTCTCCGCCAGGACCGCGTCTATGAAAACTTCGCGCTTAGCTGCGCATGGTGCTACGCACGAGGCTTTCCGTTCGACAAAAACGAACCAAGCGCCTGCGACTTAGTCGTCGATGAGAAGCGGGTTGAGCAACACCTTGTAGTCGCCCGAGTGCCGATGCTCGGCCAGCAGGCGCCCCTTGTGCCACATCTCGAACACGAAGCCGGGCGGCAGGCCCTTGAGCTGGTGCTCGAGCGGCGACGGCTCGATGAACGCGAAGCCGTAGCGATTGTCGTGGAGGCTGTCCTTCACGCGCGCATGAGCGCGGGCGACGGCGGCTTGCGTGACGGGCAGAACGCGGGTGTTGAGCTTGGAGAGCAGGTACCAGAACCAGTAGGCGTTCAGGCACTTGCGCTCGATATAGGCGAGAGCGTCGGCGGTGAACAGCGCGGCAAGGGCATCTTCATGACCCTTCACCGTGGTGCCGGTAAGCTCTGATGCAAACGCTGCAAGATGCGCGGCTTCCGCCTTCACATCGTGCCACTTTTGCGTAAACATCGGATCGAGCGAACCATGCGCAACCTTGTCGGCAGCGAGATCGCGAATCTTCGCCACCACCTTGTGGTGCACAAATGGATGCAACTTTTGTGACATGAGTTAGTCTCCCGAATCGCAGCCGAAGCCGCGATTAGTGATCGTTTGTATGCGACCGGCGCGTGCCGATCTGATTTATCCGATCAGCGAATAATTGGGCGGCAGGACGAAGCGGTGCTGCGTCGGGGTCACGTGACCCGCAGGCGCGGCATTTTCCACGACGTCGATCGCCGCCCAGCAGGTGCTGCACGACGGCTTCAAGCCGGGTGAGCTATTGTCGGGCTGGACAAGCCCGCAGCCACCACATTCGATGCGCCCGTCATTGTGACGAGTGCCCGAGTTCGGCGGCGTCTCCGTCGTCAAAACGTCGGAGGGAAGGTCGTCTCCGTAATGATACGAAGAATTTCCGTTGGTCATTTTTGGTTCTCCCAAAAGGATGTTGAACCGCAATAAATGGCCAGCGAGAAAACGTTTCAGTTGAGCGGCAACTGCAAATCGACGGTCTTTCCGCCCACCTGAATTCGTTTCACCACAACCTGGCCTAGCCATGAAGGCAGTACGGCGTCGGCGCAGTCGATGCTGCCTTCCTTCGCGTCCGGCTTCATGTTGAGACAGGCTTTGATGATTTGGAAAACGCTGCCGGCGGCCCAGGCTTGGGGCACGCAGGCGACCGGGTAGCGAACCGGTTCCTTGTGCCCGCTACGATCGAAACCGGCGAACAGTTCCGGCAAGCGCCAATCACTCTGCGCTGCAGCCGCCCCGACCAGCCCTTCGAAGACGCGGTGAGCATCAGCGTTTCTGCCGAGCTTCGCCAGACCTTCGATGGCAAATCCGTTGTCGTGCGGCCAGACGGAACCTACCTGATAGTCCATCGGTTGATAGGCGCGTTCGCTGCTCGAAAGAGTGCGAATACCCCAACCGCAGAACATATCCGGCGCCATCAGCCGATCCGCAACCAGGTGTTCCTGCTCAGGCGTGAGAATGCCGCTGCCGAGCAGATGTCCAGGGTTGGAGGAAATCGCATCGCACTGCCGGTTTTCACCATCAAGCGCAAGGGCGACGTATTGCTCGGACGGCATCCAGAAGTGCTTCTGGAAAAGGGCGCGCAGATGTTCGGACTTAAGGCCGAGCCTGAAGCTGAGGGACCACTTGCCGAGCAAACGCGCGACGAACGCGGTGCCCTTCCATGCGGAGTACAAGTATCCTTGCGCTTCGCAGACGGCAATCGGAGCTTTGCCGAGCGTGCCGTCTTTGAAAACGATGGAGTTGCCGGAGTCTTTCCAGCCCTGATTGCTGAGCGCTTCTCCCGCGACGCCGCCATAACGAATGAATCCGTCTTTGGCAGTGGCGTCGTTCAGAAAAGACAGAGCACGCATGACGTTGGGCCAGAGTTCTCTCGCCAGGGCGACGTCGCCGGTCCAGCGAACATACTCGGCAAGCAACATCAGCCAGAGCTGAGTCGCATCGACCGTGCCGTAATAGGGACGGAATGCCACTTCCTTCAGCACAGCCATCTCGCCGACGCGCAGCTCGTGCATGATCTTGCCCGCTTCCTCGGCGGTGACCGGGTCGTGCTTTTCGCCCTGATAGGCGGCAAGCACGCGCAGGACATCGCGCGAAAGCTCGGGCAGGAAAGGAACGGTCTGCAAGGCAGTGATGGCCGAGTCGCGACCGAAAGGAACAGCGAACCAGGGAACGCCGGCGCAGATGGTTTTGCCGCGCGGACTCTCCTGACGCAGTATGTAGATGTCCCGCAGCGCCCGCTGGAAGATGGCGTTGAATTGCGGGTTTTCAGTCGTGATCGAGCCGGATGCGGCGACAAAGCTGTCGTACGCTCGGCGCGCCGAGGCAATCTCGCGCGCGAAAGAACGCGGGCTGCGCTGGTTGTCGAACTTGCCGTTCACTCGCACGCGCACGACAAACTCAATGATCGTAGGCTCGCCTGCCTTCAGTACCAGAGGCAATTTGAGCGCACGCTCTTCGAGTTTGACCGGCGACTTAGAGCGAACGAGGACCGACGTCTCGCGCAAAGTGTTGTCGAGCCCGACATAGCCGAGCGTCAAACGGTTGCCGCGAAGAATTGGGCGGCGAGAGGTTCCGCGCTTTGGCCTGTTGGCGCCGCGCACTTCGAACATGTCGGCGAAGTCGCTGCCGACCGTGATGGACAGATCGGTGCGAATCTCGCTCTGGCTGTAGTTCGTCAGCGTCAGGCGCTCGATCAAACCGTCGTTGAGAACAAGCTCGCGCTCGACCTTGATGGTCTGCTCTGGGACGGTGCGCTTGTCCGCGGTTTGTGCGGTGCCATCATTTCCAACGCAATCGAAACGGCGATTGCCATAAATGAAACGAGCGGCGAAGCCCTCGTCGACGTCGCGGTTGAGCGGAAGCAGAGGCATGTTACCTAGCGAAATGTCCCATTTCGAGAGCCAGCGCGTGTCGTCGGCAAAGAAGCCGAAGCCTTCTTTGTTATTGCCCGGCACCATTCCTTCGGTGTCCATGAGCAAAAAGTACTTGCGGTGCTTGATCGCCAGGCGCGGATGATTCGGATTGACAGCCTCGTATGGAGGCGGCATCTCGTCATCGACAGCAGCGCCTGCAGCGGTTTGGGAGTGATCGATGGTCATGGGAGCATCCTCCAATCTGGCAGGTCGTCAAGACCTACTACCGACCATAGTTATGTTCTTTCAAAATTTTTGCTGCACATCTGAAGTTCGCACAAAGGCAGGTTTTGCCAGGTCGAACAAGAGAAACGAAGCAAAAACGTTGAAGAAAAGGCAAGCCGTAACTCGAAGGCGGAGTTACGGCTCACCAGGAATTCTCGATGCTGTGCGAAACCGGCTGTAGCAGTCGGCTTGCGCCAGCATCGAGTACTAATCACTTGTTGCCCTTAGCCTTCGGCTTCAAGTGAAGTTGACAGGCGACGTAAGCTGGACGGCGTTAAGCCGTCGGCGAGCTTACTTCTTCGCCTTCGCGTCGGTCTTCGAGTGCGTGGCGCCGAGGGTCACGGACGCGTTGACGCCGCAGGCCTCGGTGACGTCGTTCTCCGAAGAGCTGACGTTGAGGGTCGCGGCGGCGGTCACGGACTTGTTCTCGGAATCGCCCAGCTCGTTCTTGGCGTGGCCGGTGGCCAGACCCAGAACCTCGTCGAGACGGGAATCGCGCTTCGCCTTGTGGGTGTTTGCGTTGCTCATGGTAATTTCTCCAATGGTTGGGACTGTTGAGCTTGATCACTCTGCACGTCAATGTGAACAACCCGAACTCACGCAGTGTTCATGCCAAAACAAGCAAGCCGGTGATTTCCGTCTTCCGGGAGGAAGAGGAAGGTTCAACGGAGGAGCAGGATGGATGATGCTTTCGAGAGAACTGGTTGCAGAAAGATGAGAGAGACGGGCAGAAGTAACACCAGACTCTATGTCTTGACCAGCAGACTTCTCAAGTGCATGAGGCAGTATTTATAGTGCTCGGCATATCGCGCGATATAAGCATATATAAGGCTTTCGAGATATGAGCCCTGATTTGCTCGCTTGACATCCAGGCGCTTTTTAGCCTCCATTTTTGAATGGATTAGCGCCGCTAGCGCACAACCTGACAACGAGAGCGGCTGGCGCGACAGTTGTGAAAACTATTCCCTGGCCGCTCGTGCCGCTCGCGCGTGGTGTTTAAAACACGCGCTCGAAACGCTACGGGAAACGCGCGCTTGAAACACTAATAAAATGGGCGCCCCGGCACTTTTCAAGAGCGTCTTCAAAAAAGCTTCCGGCAAGCATGCTCGATGGATATCTCATGGAAACCGGCTCACAGTCTTCAAGAGCACATGAAAGACTGCAAACAGTTTCACGACAAACTATTGAAAGATTGGCTGTTTTAGCGCGAATAGCGCTAGTCAGGCTCACGAAATGAAGTCGACAGTTTCGCGCAAGACGCAGTACACATGCGGTTTTTCGCGCCCACATACTGACAATTCAACATTAATCCGTCTCCAAAGCTATGTACTAAAAGGCGCTCAAAGACTCAAGATCTAGCCAATCTTGTCAAAGAAAAAAACATATCCATCCGGAGTAATTTCCAACCTAACTTACCAACCCACGCTGAAAAACCAGCAACACCACTTGGGAATCAACTCCTCAGACAAGAGCCACTCTTTGCAACGCACACCGAAGCACACTTTCGGCGCCCCGTCATGGCACGCTGCGAAGGCACCTTTTTCCCCCGACCTTTAGGGAGAACAACAATGACGACCAAAACGACCCACCTGCCTGAATTGGGCCACGCCGAGATTCTCATGAATCACTGGCGCGGGCTATTCGTTTCCGTGCTGCGCAATGCCGACAAGTCGGACGCTAGCTGGAAGGCTCGCTTGGACACGCTGGACGTCCTTGGTCTGACTGAATTTCGTGAACCCTCGAAAATCACGCCAAAGACGATCGAATTCGATCACAGCCGTCTGGATGATCCCGCTTACCGACGCATGCTCATCAGAAAACTGAAAGCACCGCGTCCTCCGAAGTGGGTTTTCCACAAGCTGTACATCGATCGCGAAAAGATCCGTGAGGATCATTACGCGACCCAGATCGGCACTTTGCTTTCCTGGCGCTTCACGAACATCGTCTTGAGCGAGGTCGAAAGCGATTCGGCGACCATGCTTCTTCTCACGAAGCTGGACATCGATACGCTGACTCGTTGCTTGGACAAGTTCCAGCGGCATACTATCAATGGTGAAAACGTCGGTCACGAGATCGTCCGTTTCGCCGTCGAAACCGCTCTCAACAGCAACGAAACGCTCAACCACCATCTGGCTGAAATTGCCCGTGTCGGAGCCGAAGAGCGCGCGAGACTTTCCGCAGAGATGCGGCCGGTCATCGAGAAGACGCTCGCCGATTTCGAAGAGAGCTCGAATGCCATTTTGGAAAGCGTCCGCCAGGATGCTGACGTTTACATCGAGAAGATGCGCATCCGCAGCGCCCTTCAGAGTGCTCGCACTCAAAAGGTACTCGATGAATGTGCTCCGGACGACGATCCGGAAGCTTCCTTCCGCCATGCGGTCAAGATGCGTGAGATGGAAATGCGCGAAGAGCGTCGCCGTAACTGGCGCGCCAAGCCGTTCTATCTGCGCTTCCTTCCGCACACGGCGGCTGTTGCGGGCCTGTCTGCTCTGTTCTTCTTCATGGAGATCGGCGAAAGCCGCATCACTCCATGGGAGGCGCTGCAGAACCTGGCCGGCTGGCTTGCCTGAGCTTAAAGTCTGCTGAGCTCGACACTCAGCAAGAAACGCTCAGATCAAGCTGGTTTCGCCTGAGGTGCAAGAAGTCTGCCACGACTCTTCAAAGCCGTCGGCATCGGCTTCTTGCACTGCACCAGGCTTCGCAAAAAATCCAACAGAAGGTTACGCACATGTCTGCGCAGTCAACCATTGAGACCATGAAAGCCAACCACGAAGCGGCTGTCGATGCGGGCTCCGGCTCGAACGCCATCGCCGCGCTTTCCCGTGCTCGAGAAGAGATGTACTTCCGCGCCAAAGACGAGGAACTCATCAAGGCGCTGAACGCGAAGGAGACCAAGAATCAGAAGATTCAGAAGCCTCGCGTCAAGCGTAATGAGCAGAAGCAGAGCGCTGCAAACGAAGACGAAAGTGCTTCGAGCTAAGCGCTAACGCTAAGACCGGTGGGAAGAAATTCTCACCGGTCGCCG
>JADYYD010000355.1 GCA_020853845.1 Candidatus Melainabacteria bacterium | reverse complement strand
GAACATCCGAAATTCGACGAGATCGCCGCAAGATTGAGAGGCAGAGCCGATCTCAGCTTATCAATTGCTTCCGTGCGCGCTGATACTTTGTCCAGAGAAATTCTGGACACTCTCGTCTCACTCGGTCAAAAGTCAGTCACCATCGCCATCGAGTCGGGCTCAGAGCGCCTTAGATCGATAATGAAAAAGAATCTTACAGAAGAAGAAATTCTCACTGCTGTGGCAAACGTGGAAGCCTCCGGACTTGAATCCATCAAGTTCTACGGCATTGCCGGATTACCGCACGAAACACAAGAAGACATCGATGAAACGATTCGTCTTATGACGCAACTGAAGAAGAAGCACAAGAAGCTGCGTTTTGTGTTCGGCATAAGCTCTTTCGTTCCCAAGGCGCAGACGCCGTTTCAGTGGAATGGGCGAGACAGGCAGTGCGGAAAAAAACTCGAATACGTTCGCAAAAATCTTTCCAAAATCGGCATAGACGTCCGCCCGGAAAGCCACAACTGGAGCGATATTCAGGCTTTGTTATCGCGCGGAGACCGCCGCCTACACCCAATTTTGAAAGCGGTGGAAGCAAATTCAGGCAACCTGGGCGCATGGAAAAAGGCGATGAAGGAAGCGTCTTTGGCAGGGCAGGGAATGCCGAGCGTGCGCGACTATTACATCTTCAGAGACATCCCGAAAAGTGAAGTGTTGCCCTGGAGCCATCTTCAGGACGAAGAAAAAACGCTCTATCTGGGCAAGCACAATGACGCGGCACTGGCGCTTGCCGGTCAATAAATTCTTGATTTCATGTTTTCAACCGGTATTTAGATTCGGTTGAAAAGCTTATAGACTGAAGGCAGCACCAGTGATTGGGCAGCATAAACAGGAGAGGGCATGGATAAGTCCACGCAAATCAGCCAGTTGGTTCAACCGGTCAGAGACGACATCTTGTCAGGTGCCGCCGAAGTCGCCCTGAGAGCCATCACGATTTACCAGACGGTGATGCAGGACGAGAAAGACCCGGTCAAGCTCAAGAAGCTCCTCACCGACACCACCCTTTCTCTGATTGATGCCCAACCTGCGATGGCACCGGTTTTTCACCTGGGCAATTCGGTGTTGCTGTCGGTTCGCTCGGCTGAAACGGTAGAAGAGATCACAGCTCGTTGCGATGAAGCGCTGACTAATTTCGAAAAGCAACTTTGCGAATCGGCCAATGTTATCGCCGACAAAGTGTACGAATTGATTCCGCCCGGTGATGTGGTTTTCGCCTATTCTTTTAGCTCGACCGTGGTCAGTTGCCTGCTCAACGCGCGCGCCAAAGGTCGTTTCTTCCGCGTCGCCTGCACGGAGGCCAGACCTGCACTGGAAGGCAACAAGCTGGCGAGCCGCCTGGCCAAAGGCGGCATCGAGGTGACGCACACATTCGATAACGCCATGGGATTGTTGTTGCCGACATGCTCTGCAGCCTTCATGGGCGTCGATTGCGTCGGCCGCCCAGGCGTCGTCAACAAAGTCGGCTCCTGGCTTTTGGCAATAGCCTGCAAGGAATTGGGCATTCCGCTTTACGCCCTGACCGGCACGGAAAAATTCGTCACCGACGAGCGGTTGTTCGAATTCGAGCGGCACGAGCGCCCTTCAGAAGAGGTCTGGAGCGATTTTCCGAAAGGGGTGCGGGTGCTGAATCGACATTTCGAACTGATTCCCTTCAGCCACATTAGCGGAGTTGTGACCGAACAGGGTATCTTGAAAGGGAATGACATCGACAGCTATGTCTCGAAATTAGAGGTCCATGAAGAACTCCGACTTGAACCGGCGGGCATGTGATAAAAGCGCTTCTATGAAAGCCCCGATTTATCTTTCCGTTTCCATAATGCTGCTGAACCAACTTCCTTGCCATGCGAAGATCGGCGAAGCGTTCGCCACTTACCGCGCCAAGGTAGCCGCAAAGTATCAGTTTCGCACGCAAGAGGCGAAGGGCGCCCAGACTTATTACCGTTTCGTGCATCCCCTCACTCCGGACGAACAGCAGCGCTGTCCGGGCTTCGCCACCGGCATAACAATCACCGTTGCCGCAGGAAAAATAGTCGGTCAGTCCATGGCTGTGCGCATGGGTGACGCTTATGATGAAAGCCGCAACATGGCTTCTCGCCGCGCTCTCGACTTCATTCTGGAAGCGATAGGCAAAGCGAAGAGCGCCTCACCGACGGAAGATGCACAACAACTGGCTAGTATCAAAAGCGCCATCGAACAAGCATTGATTTCCAACCCGCAAAATATCCAGTTTCCCGGCTTTCCTCAGCGCTCAAAACTATCTTGCTCGGCGGCCGGCGATTTGCTCATCGCAGTGTTGCCGCCCGTTCAAACAGCACCGCCCGGCTCATACATGCAGTAGTTTTACAGCGGCTGCCATTTTGGACGATCGTTGATGCCCAGATCGACGATGTCCGAACTAACTCCTAAGACGCTGCCGTCAGCCTTCTTTGCAAAAATTCTCAACTGATAGCAAGCATCATCAGCAAACAACGACTT
>JADYYD010000354.1 GCA_020853845.1 Candidatus Melainabacteria bacterium | reverse complement strand
GGTCTACGAGCCCACAGGGCGCAATCGTCGTGTCGTCCGGCACAATCGCGCCCGCACCGTCCGTGGTGTCGGCAGCCGCAAGTATTCGCGTGGAGAATCGTTCCGTCTCAAGCGGACAAGGGCAGCAAGTTAGCCGCTAAACAGCAGCGTTTGCCCGGGGAGCGAGGCCGAGAAATCTGGTGTTGACCGTTGAAAAACGCTCAACAACAGGTTTCTCGCGTCTCGTTCTTTTTGGTGCCCGTAATACTAAAGCAAATAGTAAAAATGGGGCGGGGTAACCCCCCACCCCAGCGTATGGAGGTGTTGACGGTTACACGTGCGCTCAGCTCTAAGCCAAAGAGCGGCGTAAAGTAAACTAGAGAAAAGTGAACATCCGAGGCTCCTAGACGTGGCAGAAGTACAAAAGACAGCAGACCTTGAAAAATAACGGATACACCTGGCTAGGGAATTAGGACAATGGCCAAATTGTTTTTACAGTGCCGGAAACTTTCAATATAGCCGGGCGCGGTGTCAGTGTAATTACTGATCGAAAGCGGCCGGAACCGACACTGCAATTGCCTTCATCCAATGTGACGGTCTTTAGATTGCGGCGTTTCCGCAAAAACAGTGCCCCGGCTTGCGTTTCCACCGGCAGTGAAAGCTTGATTGCAACTCATATTGCAGACGAGTGGAAAATTCAACTCACGCACGCAAGCGCGGGCAGGTCATTCACGATTCTTCCTGAACGACCTTCTCCAATTCCTGGCAACAAGTGACGAGCTGTTCGAACAAATATTGGTCGGTATCTTCAGCCATCGGCAGATAGATCTTCATGGTCTGCTTCAGATAGTCTTCCTGGAAGTCTTTGTCGATGGAATCTATTGACTCGCGCACATTGTCCAGGCGGTCGGCGAGCTTGATCAAACGCGTGGGAATTGGCGCCTGGCTGAGGCGGTCGTAGTAGGTGGAAAGCTGTTGTCCGCGGCTCAGTGCAGCATCCCGCTGGGGTTTGCTTAATGTTGAGACCATAAGAGCGATATTGGCGCTGAACTGCTGTTCCAGATCGGCTGTGGTTACTTTGCCTTCGGCGTTTTCCAGAACATCGTGCAACAAAGCTGCCGCAATGACTTCACAGTCTCGATATTCGAGTTCTTCCAGCAAAACAAGGGCGACGCGCATCGGGTGGATGATGTATTGCTGCGCTGTAACGCTCTTGCCGGGGCGGCGCACTTGTTTTTCGTGCACTTCCTCGGCCAGGGCAAGCGCCTTCCAGAGCATGGCTCTTTCGCCTGCTTTGTAATCATCAAGCTGGCTGACCAGCCTGTGTCTGATCACTCCTGTCAAACTCTTTTTCTTCATCGCGACTGATAATCCCTAAAGTCCCGCAGCGAGACTGTGAACGCACTCAATAAGATAATACCCAGCCGAGAAAAGTCTCGTTCATCATGGCATCGCGCTGATGAAAAACCTTGTGTGCTACACAAGATAGTATAAATCTGGGAAAAACGAAAGATGGTGGGTTTGCCATCTCTCGAACAAAGCGGGAGACCGCCCCAATTGGCGATCTCCGCTTTGTTTTTTCGACTTGCGCCGCAAATCAGTCCTTGCAGGAGCAAGCGCGCTTGGCTTTCTTGCTCTTCTTCTTGGAAGAACACTTGCACTTGCTGTGCTTGTCGGCGTGCTTCTTGCCGGACTTCCTGGTGTCCTTGGACTTCGTCTTGGACGTGTCCTCGGACTTGCCTTCCGACTTGTTGTCGCCCTTGTCTTCCGACTTGCCGTCGCCCTTGTCTTTCGACTTGCCGTCGCCCTTGCCGTCCGCGTCCGCTGCGCTGCCGTCGCTGCAGGCGACGCAGTATTCGGTCAGATTCGGCTCGACGAACGTGCCATCATCCTTGGTGCCGACGCGCACTTTTACGCCATCGGCTTTCACCGCGACGTAAGTGGCTTCCGCCTCGGTGACGGGGATGATTTCGCCGTTGCGATTCACTTCGACGCGAATCTTGGTTTTGATGGACGTGTTGCCGACCTTCACGACGTCCGCCCAGCAGATGAGCAGGTCGCCGCGCAGAACGGGCTTCTTGAAGATGACGGAATCCATCGCGACGGTGACGACGCGGCCGGGGTGAACCTGGCGTGCGGCGACAGCGCCGGCGATGTCCATCTTGGAGAGAAGAACCCCGCCGAAGATGTTGCCGGACGGATTTTCGTGCTCCGGCATCATTACCTCGACCAGGGAGGGGCATTTGGCTTTCACAGAATCACTCACGATGCATCTCCTGAAAGAGTTATGGGAGCCGTGGGGGAGCGCGATGCGCAACCGCAGCAGGGTCGTCCCGAATTGTTTGTAGAGAACCGCATGCAAAGACGCCTCCGGGGAGAGGTCGTCTCGCTGCGCCCGAGGGCACGAGCCGCCAGATGAGCGGCATCGACGGCATCAGCAATAGACATGCCGCCGCCCTCACCTTCGCGTTTGCCGGAGCCATCGCGGTTTTGTTGGAATTCGTGAAACGGGAGCCGATGTTTCGGCTTCACCGCTTCGTCGTACCAGGCACCGTAATACTCCGGATAAAGCTCGCCCGTCGTCGATGTGACTGCCTTGCGCATCTTCTTCAAGATGGCAGGGCGACCGCCGCGTTTGTAGAGCTTCAGCCAGGAAAGCGAGTGATCGTCAACCTTCAGCCCCAGCTTGACCAGCTCGGCTGTGACTTTGACCTCGTGCACGATGCAGTCGGTCTCGGCGTTGAGGTTGAACTCGATGAATTCCTGGCGGCCCATTTCACGCGGAATCGGGTCGGGAGTCGGCTTCACGATTACGTGCACTTTCTCGTGGGCAAGAGCAATCAGCTTTTGCGCCACGGTGCAGTGCGTGCCCAAATAGATCGTCATGCGCTTACGCATGGAATACGCCTGGCAGTGCTTGCCTTCGCCCGACACCTTGCGGATCTTGACGCCGTGCTTTCTCAGCTCGGCCAGATCAGCGACAAGAGTCGGGCATTTGGCGAGCGTTTCCACCAGTTGGCGTCCGAACTGTCTTTGCAGTTTTTCCATTATCGCCCCCTTAGATCTTTGACTTCCTTGACCAGGCGCACGAGGTCGGTGAGCGACGTTTGTGCATCGGTTTCGGAGTCGTCTTTTTGAGTGGGCAGGCAGAGCAGACACTGGCTGTCGTAAATGTCAGCCAGAGCCTGAATGCCTGTTGCCTGAATGCGCTCCGCCAGTTTGCTGAAGTCGGCTTTCTTAGAAGCTCGTTCGACAGCCATGAGCGAAGCCGACACGACATGACGCGCATCGACGACGATGTCGATACTGGCGTCACCTTTTTCCAACTGCACGCTCACTTCGCGAACCAGCGTTTCATCCGCTTCCGTCCAGGTCATCACGTCGGTGAGCGACTGGTTGGAGAGCGACTTCAGCTTCGCTTTGAGAACGGCGTCCGCCACCGTGGGCAGTACCGCGCGAAGATCGGACAGAGGCAGTTCGAGAACTTGCGAGCCCGACTTGCGTATCCACGAAACGTGGCTGGGCAGCGTGCCTCCCATGATGGCGACCAACCGGTCATGCAAAGCTGCGGCGTAGACCGGCGCATCTTTGATCGGCAGCTTGCGCACCATCTCGATGTTGAATAGCACGCGCACGAGATCCATCGGGTACTCGGCAAAGCCTGTCTGCGAGTCGTATTCCGAGCTATTGGAGAGACCGCCGGAATGGCGCGACGCGGACAAGAGAAGCATGCCGGCATCGACGAAGAGCGGACCCATGTTGATGAGCCCGGCAGCGTCGGCGGAAATTTCCGCGACCCAGGCGCCGAACAGCTCGCACATGAATTCGCGCATGCTCAGTGTTTTCTGCCCGCCCAGAAGGCCCGAGAAGAATGTCTTGCCGCGCGCCGGCAGAGCCACCGACGCAGTCGACATCTTCACTTTCTTGTCGTCGAACGCTTTGCCGACCGCCGAGCGAATCGCTGCGGAAAGGTCGCTCTGCAGCCCATCGACAAGGTTGTGAATGCCGTGACCGGCGACTTCGTGCCCATCGGCGAGCCAGAGCGGCAGGCAGGAAGCTTGCGCGACCGGCTTGGCGATGATGGTGAGAGGCAGCTCGCGAGTGGCGGCCAGAGCGTAAGGACCGCTCTGATCGACGGTGAAAAACGCCAGCGGGTCGAGGTCGGGATACAGCAACTTGAGCTTGTCCGCCTTCGACGTGATCGAGTCATCGTCGAGAAAACGGCGGTAAAGGTTGCTGGTGAGCGCGATGAACGCTTTCAGCTCCTTTTGATACTTCGAGCCGCTCAACTGCACGATGGGCGCAGCAAGAACGGTGAAGACAGATTCCAGTTGCGCAAAAACCGCTTGCCGACGAGCTGTCGCCCGAGGACCGAGTGGCTTGAGCGCTTCCTCCGCTTGCACGAGCGCGGCGTTGAGAATCTCAACATACGGCTTTTGATAGCGAGCGGGGAGGAAAGTGCGTCCGTTCTCAATCGCCTCTTTGAAGACGTCCAGGCTGTCGGCGCCATGAAACGTCTTCGGCAATGTGGACGGGCGCGACAGGGCGCTGGAAATATATCTGGACATAACCGGGTGTGAACCCAGCGGCATGAGTTTATCCATGGGGATACTCCATATTTCGTGCCTGCCCGACCACAGTCGAGACAGAACTTTCGCCTGACCCTGTCTTTATTTCTTCGCGTTGAAGCGACGTGCCAGAAGTGATTCAGGCCCGGTCAGAGAAAACTTCTGACAGAAGAGCTAAAGAGTGGGTGAGGGCTTTGAACTTGAAGATCGAATCGAATGTTTTTTTGAAACTGTTGATAAAGAAAGAGAACTAACTCTACTGATGGTCTTGAATTCAAAACAAGATAAGTAGCGAAGTTCCACTATCTCTAAACCTCGGGCGGAATCTTGATGTCATGAGCATTGTTGTTGCCAAGAAGAAGTGGCGGTGCCGATGGTGCGCTGCTGAAACCCTTGTATCGACGGGCTTGAGCGCCTTGTGGTCTGACCATTGTGTTGCCATGAGGAAACGGCTATCGCTAACGCATCTTGTCATGGGGATTCTGGCTTTGTCTCTAGCGCGGCTGGCTGGATCTGTTTGCACCGAGCAGAGGTGAATAGCTGTAAAACCTTTTGTTTCGCGCTTCTTCAAGCTTGATGTTTTAAAGCCCATGGGTCTATGGTCAAGCTATTAACCCTCTAAATCTCCTCGGCATTCTCTAACCTCGGTAACCAAACCCTCTTCTTGCTGAATACATCTGCTCTGCACCATATTCGGTGCCTGGTGTCAGCACGTTTCGCTGCCTGGTGTCGGTTTTGCCATCAGGTGTCAGCACGTTTCGCCGCAGTTCTGCCGAGTCTGCCGACTTTCCCACAGGAGCACCGCTCCAGCCAGGAGATAACCATGATCGACAGCAACAAGAAATACCTGGTCGTGGCGCGCCACGGCGAGTCTTTTGCCAACCGCCGTTTGCGGAAGGACAAAGACGGGATCAAATATTCGCTCGCCGGTTCAGACGCGTCCATCGGCTTGACGCCGCGTGGCAAGAAGCAAGCTCTCAACACGGGCAAGCGTCTTGCTGGACTTTTCACCGGTGCATCGCGTTTCGTTCGCATGTTCGACAATCGCTTCGAACGCGTGAGCCATACGGGAAAGCTGATTGCTTCTCAGTTCGATTACGGGCTGGAATGCATCCGCGACAAACGTATCGAGAAGCGCAGTTACGGCATCTTCTGGAACCTCACCTATCGCGGCGTCAAGGAGTTGCATCCTGACGAATATGCGATTTTCGAGGCTCTGGGACCGTTCAAGTATCGTCCTCCGGGCGGCGAGAATTACTACGACCTCTTCGAGCGAATTGAAGAATTCGCCGACGAACTGGCGCTCGCAGCTTCCGAAGGCAATCAGCTCGTCGTCACCAGCTCCGCTGCAATGCTCGCTTTCCGCCGTCATTACGGTGGTTTGGCGGATGCGAAAGTGCTGGAGATGTACGAATCGATGCAAATCGGCAATGGTGATTTCGATGTCTACGAGCTGGATGAAACGTCCGGCAAGTGGAAGTTGAAGTACGTCTACACCGGCCGACTCTCGCCTCGCAAAGCTGCACTTCGTGCAGCATAAGCGCGTTTGAGGGCATCATGCTGTACCACCTTTGTCGACCGGGTTCACTTTCTGCTGATGTCGCGCAGCACATCAAGCGGTTTGTGGACCTGGTCGTTTACTTCTTTTTCTGTGTATACTATGGAATATCATAGAAACTGTTCAGAAAAAGAGAAAGGCGAACTCCGAAGATTTTCATCTCCATTGTTCGCCTTGCCCTCACTTCACTTGGTCAGCAGTGGACGCTTACCAGTTGCGGAAACCGTTGAAGATGCCGCTGAAGAAGCCGCGCGGATTCTGCACGGGCTCGGAGTCGAACTTCACGAAGGAAGTATGCGGCACCGATTCCATTCCGACATTCGCGAGCGCCTTGGCGCGAGCGGCATTCGAGCGGCACGCCGTCTGCGCGACTACAGCCAGCTTCTCAGCCTCGCCGATGTAGTGCTCAGCGCATTTCTCGAACGCAAGCGCGAGTTGCTGGCGCGACGCATTGGCATCGCTTATTACCAGCATCGATTCATAAGTTCCGAAGGCGCGCTTTGCGTTGTTGCTTGGCGCTGTCTTCAGTTTGTGGTCCAGGATCAAGTCGGCGAATGCCGAAAGATCCATGCCGTCCGGCAGCGTTACTGCCACCGAATCCGGTGCGGCTTTGTTTTCGTCCGCCAGGTCAGCAGCCGCGGTGGCAAGCTGATGGGCGAGGACGGCAGCATTGCCGCTCACGATAAGCAAACCCATCGACTTCAAGCCGACGGTTTCGAGGCAAGCCGTGGTTTCGAGCAGGACTTGCGAGAGGTCGCTGACGCGCTTCAAAACGATAGCGCCGCGACCGGGTACTTGTGTAAACATCGTGTACTCCCACGAAGTTAGTTGGGAGTAAGAGAGGGCGGGGATCTCGCAGGTTTCCTGCAGAGCTTCAGCAAGTTGCCTTGCGAAACTTAAGCAGTGACCAGACGAAATCCCCACCCGATAGCATTTGCCGCAGCGGCTCTTACTCTCTACCGCTGTCTGCTTTCCTTGAATCGTCCGATCTGCGCAGCTTACTCAGGCTGTTCAGTCTGCCCGGACTTCTTGTCCTTCTTGGACTTTTTGCGCTTGATCGGGTGCGAGAAGCGCACGTAATCAGCGTCGGTCGGATCGGTGCCCAGCACTCGATCGGCGAAACCTTCGCGCACGGCTTCCTCAGCATCCAGCCAGTAATCGGTCTTCTTCCAGCGCGAGC
>JADYYD010000353.1 GCA_020853845.1 Candidatus Melainabacteria bacterium | reverse complement strand
GGTGAATTAGCGGCGCCCGGGAAGAATGTGTAATTTGAGTTTGAGGGAAGATTCAAATGGCTTATTGGCTTTTCAAAACCGAACCAGATTGCTACAGCTATGCCGATCTGGAAAACGATGGGCGCACCATATGGGATGGAGTGGCCAACAATTTAGCGCTGAAGTATATGCGCGAAGTGCACAAAGGCGACCTTGCTCTGGTTTATCACACCGGTGATGAGAAGGCTGCCGTAGGTATTTGCGAGGTCGTTTCCGAGCCTTACGTCGATCCGAAATTGAACGATCCGAAAATGGTTGTTTTCGATGTGAAGCCCAAGAAAAAATTGAGCAAGCCTGTGACCCTGGCGCAAGTCAAGGCTCAGAAGGCGTTGGCTGACTTTCTTCTCGTCAAGAATTCACGCTTGAGTGTGATGCCCGTGACGGATCAGCAGTGGAAATATTTCTCCACTTGATGCGAGCAAAGAAAACTGTTCAGGCGCGTTTGCGCTTGGGTTCTTCGATGGATGCCGGAGTTTCATTGACACTGTTGCGAATTGAAGCGAGTGCATGAAGGCTCGGCCAAATAACTTCCTTCATTTCCTCAAGTTCATACTCGCCGATCTCGCGACTGTCATAACGCCTGCACACATCCTCCCAGAGCTGAAACAGCTTCTTAGGACAGCAAAGCTCTCGTGCCTTTTGCTGGAATTCTAGTAAATCGAATGTTTCTACAGTTTCCATAGTTGGGGTTGACCCTTCCTCCACGCAAAGCTCTCATAGAGAGCCCTATTTAAGAGCATGAAATTTATTCGTTTTCCTGTCAAGTTAGAGTTTAATCTTGGCGCCCGTTTTCTACGCAATGCATATGCGATGGGCACCATCGCCGGTGCCTGAATTCGAGGCTGGAATCAGTTACTCTGTCTTGATTTTGGAGATCGCCGGATCAAGCGGATGGAAAATTTCTTGAAGAAAAAATTTTTTCTCTTTTGCCGGCGAAACGTTTTTGCTTTCGCTTTTTCTTCTCTTGCTTCTTCTTTCTTCTTGCAATGGACGCGAAGGCGCTGCTGTTGTTCCCCAAAAACCCGGCGGGTCCGGTAAATACCGAACCCGCCCCTTTCCGTTAGTCGTGAAAACTTTTACTGGTAGTCGTGATTGAATTTTTGCGCCGGCATCACAACTTTCATCGCATTCGATATCAGTTGGCGCAGTCCGCGACGCAAATCTCTTTTGCCGCCCTTCGATCTTGCGAGGCATTCCAGTTCGTTGAGATCCAGTCTTTGAAAACCACGTTGACTTTCACGCTTCTCGCTTTGCATCGTTATGACCTCGGGGGGAATCTGTTCTCCAGATGTGAACAGCTTACGGATCATTCGTGGAATAGTTGTGGAATTTTCTCGGGTCAAAAACTTTTTCGAGCGGGCCGGTTTTAAGTAGAAAATTCGAGCGAGCCGGCCCGAGTTTGGAATTTCAATTGATATCAATTGAAATTCCAGACCTTAACCCGTCCGGAAAAAAGACCCCAAAAACCCCAGCGGACTCAATTTCTTGAGTCCGCCCCTTCGAAGAAAAGCTTTGCTATCTGTCGTGCAGTGTTACTTCGCCGCTGGTTTCTTAGACAGCTTGGCGGTCAACTGCTCAGTCATACGCCTTAATAGCGACGGCTTTTGACTGGCCAGTCTCGATTCGACTTGTTGTTGCAGACCGAGCTCTTTCAGGTTCAATCTTTGAAAACTCTTTTGGGGGGAACGGTCTGGGTGTTTCATTTCTAACAAGCCTTATTGGACTCAACGAAGGCAGTGTAATTTTTTTTTGTGGCAAAATTGTGGAACCCAAGTCACAAACCAAAAATTCCTTGATACCCCAAAATGCGTGTAGAAAAGGCTGAAAACGCAAGTTGGTTGGTGCTCTGCCTGGTTGGACAACGGCTCGGGCTCTGATTTTGGCGCAAAATTTTTGGAGAAATTCGATGAGCAATGATGAGGTAATGCGGCTGCTGGCTGATGCGGGCGCTCTGGTAACCAATAGCCACATCGTATATACGTCGGGGCGCCATGGCTCGGCCTACATAAATAAGGATGCGCTGTACGTGCACACGGAAGCGACATCCCGTGTGGGCGAGCTGATGGCGGCTGCCTATGATGCCGACACTGTGGATGCTGTTGCCGGACCGACCATCGGCGGAGTCGTTCTTTCTCAGTGGGTGGCTTACCACCTGACCAGGCGCCGAAAAAGCGGCGAAACCCTGGCAGTTTATGCAGAAGAAGAAGGCGCCGAGCGCAACCGCTTGTTCAAGCGTGGTTATGACGCGCATGTGCGAGGCAAAAATGTCGTCATCGTCGAGGATGTAGTGACAACGGGCGGCAGTGTCGCCAAGGTCGTCGCGGCTGTGAAGGCACTGGACGGCAATATCCTGGCAGCAAGCATTTTGTGCAACCGGGGCGGTATCGGCGAAGAGGCGATCGGCGGGGTCAAACTGCATGCCCTGACTGCCGTCAGCCTCGACTCGTATCCCGAAGATGATTGCCCACTCTGCCGTGACGGCGTTGCTATCAATACAAAGGTGGGCAAAGGAAAAGCCTTTCTCGCCGCTCGTTCTTAAATAGAGTTTCAAAGACCATTTTAAATTGCCCTCCAGCCTCCTTAGTCTTTGCGGCTGGGGGTGGAAACCCTTACCCTGTGGCGTTTTGAAAAGCGCAAAAAGAAATTTTCGATTCCCGCCTAAAACTCGGGGGCGACTTCGTTATCCCCACTGTTAGGGCTGAACCAATTAATTCAAACAATTCAAACCAATCGGAGTGAGATAAAGAGATGAACGCGCAAGCTATACCGTTAACCGCAGGTCACAGTGGCAGTGTTTCGAGCTACGCAAATGCCGAAGGCGCTCGCCAGTTGGTTACTCAAAACATTCAAAAGAGAGCCAGCATGCGCAATACCGGCACCAAGCAACCGGCAGCAACGGCAGCAACTCCGGCAGCCAAAACCACTTCCACGGCATTGAAGCCTATCGAGATGAAGAGCGACGTTGGACCAATCGCCTGTTTGATGTCCTTCTTGAACGCCTTGCTCGAAGTTTTGGGAGTCATCCGCTAAGACTTAACCCCGCAGCAGCCAAAAAAAAGCCGGTCTCCTCAGTCACCATCTCTGCTGAGGGGACCGTCTTTACCTTGCGCTATTTTGCTAAGAGCCTATGCCGGTGATGCTTTTGATCATTTCAGGCAACTGGGTCGGATTGAATGGTTTTTGCAGAATTCCCTGCGCGCCTGCATCCATCAATTCCTTTTCTCTTTCCTGCAAAGATTTAGTCGAGACGAAAATGACGGGAATCTTCTCAGTGGACGAGTTTCCGCGCAATGCTTTGAGAGTGTCCAGCCCGTTCATCGGGTTCATAACGAAGTCGAGCAAGATTACATCCGGCTTTTCACTTTCTGCCAGCCGCACGCCTGTTTCTCCGCCGTCGGCCTCTATGACGGTCCAGCCTCCGATCATTGTGAGAGCCAAATTGGCAATCTGCCGATTGTCCTCTTCATCATCGATGATCAAAACTTTGATGGTCATGCTGCTGCCCGGTTCTCCTCTCTTCTCGATCCTGCAATATTACTCATTCCGCCGGAGGCTCCAATTTATATCCGACTCCGTGGACGGTGGCCAGGATACTGGGCTGCCCTTCCACATCCAGTTTTTTCCTGAGTCTCTTAATATACGTGCGAATCGTCTCCGGCGAAGCTTCCGATTCCGACGCCCACACTCTATCGAGAATCGCCTCGGCGCTGAAGACCTGGTTGGGGTGGCGCATTAAAAATTCGAGCAGGGCGAATTCCTTAGGCAAAAGAGAAATTATGTCGGCGCCGCGCTTCACCTTGAAACTGTTGGGCTCGAGAGCCAGAGTGCCGACTTTTAGAATCGATCCGGCAAAGGCGCTGGGTCGTCTGAGCAAAGCCCTGACGCGCGCCGACAATTCTTTCAACTCGAAGGGTTTGGTCAGATAATCATCGGCGCCGGCATCCAGTCCCTGCGACTTTTCGTCGACATGCTTTTTCGACGTGAGCATGAGAATGGGCGTCGTTCCGCCTGTGTTCCTGTAATCTCGGCAGACCTCGACCCCGGAAAGCCCCGGCAGCACCCAATCAAGAATGATTATGTCGTACTTGTAGAATTTCAGGCGATCCAGTCCATCCTCGCCCGTGTCGACTGTTTCGACCGTATAGTTCTCGTTTTTGAGCCAACCGCCGATCAAATCGGAAAAGTCGGGTTCGTCCTCAATTACAAGAACTTTCGCCATCGCCGCATCAAATCCGTAATAAGCCCTAAAACGCTCACAAAGCTTTGCCGGAGTTATGTTAACTCCCTAGCGTCTCATGCCACGCGGGCAGATCTTTCCAACGCGTTCTTACGGGACTCTCACCTTGCTGAAAAGTCCACCTGCGCCCGGGTGAGCGAGCGACCGGAGCCGCCGGGGGACGACTGCGCCCGGCTGGGTGGGAGATTCCCCATTGGCCGTGGCAAGAATTAATCGTAGGCTGAAATTGCATATATAGAACCGCGACTATATACAGCCTCTTTTCCCTTGTACGCGGCCACGATTCTCAAGGCAGTTGGCACTGTAATGTCCGAAGGTTCGAGATTCAGCAACGAAATGAAGGAGTTTTACCGCTCGCAGCAAGCGCCTGCGGACACAGCGGAAGCTCTGCGCGAGCAAATTCGCCAGCATGAATACGCCGACCAGCACCGCGGATTGCTGGACCGGGCGACGACTAATGTGCTCAACGGCGGCGATGAAAAGTCGCTGACAGCCTTGAGGGAACTAGAGCAGCGCGTCAGCCAGGGCAAAGTTCAGGCAGGCGAGATTGCAGCGGCTATTAAGGCTGACCGCGATGCCATCAAATGGCAGGGTGAAGTCAGCATGTACGGAACAGGCTTCATGAAAGCGGCGACCTTGTTCCTGCCGGGCCGGGGCAAAATTCCGTGGATGGCTTCCGGTGCCGTTCACTCGATCGATCAAATCAAAGTGGCGCCCGATATCTCAACGACGCAAATGCTTACCGACGGTGTTCTGGGCTTCGGCAAGGGCGCTGCCTTGAAAGTCACCATGGACAAAGTTGGTGCCAGTTCGTGGCGGACCTGGGAAAAAGGTCTTGTCATTGGTGGCGCCGGCGGTGCCCTGGAAACCAGCATGCATCGCGAAAATTGGCTGACACCTGACGGCAAAGTCGATGTGCTGGGCGGCTTGGGGCGCACGACTCAATCGACATTCATGGGCGCGGGAGCTGGTGCTGTCACATTCCATGTCGGTCACAAAGTCTTCAAAGGCATATCGACGAAGCTGACCAATGGCGCCTTGGAAAGAAGTCCGCTCGCCTCCAATATGGGCGTCGGCTTCAGCTTCGGCGCCACCGGAGGATTCACCGGCGAAGCGATGAATCAGATTCAGAAAGGCGAATTCGACCCTGTGCAATTGGCGGTGCGGTCCGTCTTGCAAGGCGGCGTCGATATGTTCGCCGGCGGCGCAGGCTACAAAGCCGGTCAGCTCTACATGCCGAAAGAGACGATCGGAGCCCACCCGGCCTTCTCCGAAAACAATGGTCCGACGCTCGTCGATCAGGTCAGGGGCTGGGGCACGCAAGCCAAGACATGGGGCGAGAATTTCCTCAAGCCGACAGAGCTCAAATCGGATGGAACTTTTGCCAGCAAATCCAGAAAGAACGACCGTCGAGACTTCGAAGACGGCGAAGATGGTGGCAGCGGTGGAAGAGGCAAGCGTAAGGAAAGAACCTTCCAAAGTTTTGAAGAGCTGGCCGCGGCCAGGCAAAAAGAGCAGCAAGAGCAAAGAACGCAAGAAGAGTCTGGGGGCTGGGGAAACAGCGAACCGGTGGCAGAGAGCGGCGGCAAAGGCAAGACTGAAAAGCGCGCCGAAACCGAACCCGTAGTCGAAGAGACAGTCACTGAGCAGCGTACTCCTCAGATTGAGCGAACTGATGCGAAACAGCCCGCGACAGTAACCGAGCTTGATACTGCTCAAGCCGCACTGCAAGCGCGTTTGGACGCATTGGCGCTGGAAGGAAAGTTGAAAGGCGTCCCCAAAGATGCCACCAAACTTTTCAAATCGCTGGATAAAATTCTTGAAGAAGCCAACGGCAATCAACCCATTCCAGCTATGGAAATTGCGGTGATCAAGAACGCCAGTCGCTACAAACAATTGCCCGATATGATCGCGCAGGCTGTTGCTAAGGCTGAAGCCGCACGCGCTGAAAAAGTCGTCTCGGAATCGGAAGAGATCGTCAGCGGTGGCGATCGCCGCAGCGCCGAAACTGCCAAAGGCAAAGAAGTAGTCGTCGATCCTTATGCGGAGCTTTTGCGCCGGGCGGCCGAGGGCGACAATCTTGATGTGGTGCAACGCAGCGAATTGAATCGCCTGCATGAAGGACGCATGTCGGCCGAGATGGACAAGCTGACATTGGAAGAGCGTATTGCTGCAACGAAACGAGAACTCGAGTCTCAGCGCCAACCGCAAGAGGAAGTTCGCGAGGAACCGAAACCGGAAGTAGTCGAAGAAGGTCAGGCGATAGAGAGGACCGTCACAGCGGACGGCAAGACTTTCAAGATCCCCGAGATCAATGTCGCGGCCGAAACCAACAACATGCATGGCAGCACGTTCTCGGGAGGCAATCGCCTTCTTACTCAAGCCGTCACCGATGCATATTTGGCTATCGGAGCAGAGGGCAAAGTGCAAGCCGATGCCATCGCCAATCTGAGAAAAGTCGCAACTGAAAATCCGGCACTGAAGACGGCGCTTGAAACAATAGCTTCCAAGCATCCGGAAATCGATGCCGTCATAAAGACTGCGCTGGAAGGCGTCGTGGCGCCGGAGCCCGGCTCGCAGCAACACGACTTGCTCAATATCGTCACACGTCGTCCCAATGAAATGAAGCAAATGGTCGAGGCTGCCAGCGAGTTGGCAGTGCGAGCTTCAAGAGGCGATGCTGCCGCCAAACAGCAATTGGATGAGATGGCTCGACGCAGTATCGATGCCACCGAAGTTTCGAAACCTGTATTCGATGTTCACGAGGGCATGGCCAGAGTCGCGCACCAGCGCCCCGATCTGGCTCGCACCATCTACGAATCGTTCAAAGATTCAATGCCGAATAACTTGCTTGCTGAATTCGGCGTCCGTTTTGCAAAAGATGCTGCTCGTGGTGACGCAGAAGGCGTGCGGATGTTGCAGGAGCTTGCTCGCGAGCACAATCAGCCGGAAGTTCGGGATGCGCTTTTCAAAGTAGGCGAAAGAGAAGAACACAGAGATATTCTGGAGCCTCTTTATGAGGTATATAAGCCCAACCTCACCATGGATCAAAAGGCGTGGGTGGGCGGCAAAATCATGAGAGACATTGCCGCTGCAAAAGAGGCAGCGCAAGCAGAATTGGAATCGGCCGCCTCCGCGAATCGCACGCTCGATCCCAAGTTTGAAGCCGCAGCCGAGGCGCTGCAGCAGAAGTTCAATACTTTTGCCAAAGACAATCCGGAAATGCTTTTGACGATGGATAATCTCGCCAAGAGTTGGAGCAAGGAAAGTCCTGCCTTCGAGAATATTTTCCAGGAAGCGTACGGATTGACCGGTGGTCGGCCGAACGACGTTCCGGCAATGGTAGCCGCCGCTAGATATTTTGAGCGAGCACAGCTTGACCTGGGACAATCTGCAAAAGATCTCCGCACTCACTTCGAGAATGCTGTCGCCTCGCGAGTGAATGAGGGCTACACAAGAGAAGCTGCCGAAAGTCAAATCCTTGAAAATTTTGCGAAAGTCGCTCGCATGCATGGAATTGAAGAGGCCAATATTCTCAAGCACATAGTCACCGGCCCTGAAGGGGAGATTGTTGTCATCAAAGCTGCGGCTGACTATGTGCAAGGAAAACATCAAGAACTAGTGGGACAAGAGTCCCAGCCGGGGCTGGCCTTGGAAGTTATGAAACAGGCCAATCAGGCTGTGGAAAACCGGGTTCAACAAGGATATTCAAGAGAAGTCGCTCAAAAAGAAATTCTCGAGAAGCTCGAGTCGACATCACGCATCACCGGCTTGGAAGACGTCAGTTTCTTCAGAAGAGTGATGGAAGCCGGCTTGAAGCCCAGCGAAATCGAAGTTATGGGAGAAGCTTCCAAAATTTTTGAAGCAGTGCAAGCGGCCAAGCTTGCTGCTGAAAAAGGTGAAGCGATTCCTGCTCCCCCGCATCCGGGCCAATTCATGGACGGCATAAGGCTGGCTGTAGCAGCGCGCAAGGCTGAGGGGCAGTCGGCTGTCGACTCAGTTTTGGCACTCAAAAAAGGTCTCGATGTGATAGCCAGAGAGCGCGGATTTGAAAATGCTGATTTCCTCATCAACGAAATCGTGATGAGCGCTACACCGGCAATGGAATTCACGCCTGAATACATGGCACAGAAAAACAAAACTCCTGAGCAGATTGCGGCGCTGAAGCAGGTAATGGAGACAGAGCAAAACGCCATTCAGCTCGGCAAGGAAATGTTGCAACGCCATATGGAAGACAGAAAGGCTGTGGCAAACAACACTCCGAGAAAAGAACTTCCCAGTGGCGAGGAGCTTGTTCGCGAGGTCTTTAAAGGTGTTTACGAGCATTTGAATGGCGGCGAAAAACCGATGGACTTCATCGTCAGAATGCGCGAGCGCCTCGAAACCGAAGCTGCTCTCAGAGGCGAGAACGATGCCAATTTTATGTTGCCGCTGCTGGCTGAAGGCTTTCTGCCGGGTGTCAGACGCCCTGCCGGCACTGAGCCGAAAGAACCCGCCCCCACTGCCGAGCTTTCTCAAGCCGAAATCGCTCACCGGCTTGCCGAGTTTCGCCAGATCGTAGGCAATTCGAAGTTTCCGGAAGATCCGATGTTCAAAGTTTCGGAAACAGATTCTCGAGTTGAGAAGATGAACCGCTGGTTCGAGCATCAAATGCAAGTCAGAAAAGAATTGTTTGACTGGATGAATAACAACAAGGCTTTCTGGCCGTATGTTCGAGAATACGCCGAATATAGTCCTAACAGCCCGGTAGTTGCGATGATCGATGGTTTCCCTCCTATGGAAAGCCATTTCCTTCAGGGCTTCGGTGTTTATCCCAGAGAATTGGCTCCAGCTCAGCCCCGCGCTCCTAAAGTCGAGCGTGAAGCAGTTCGCGAAGAAGTAGCGCGTGAAGAAGTCCCACGCCAGGAAGTTGTGGAAAGGGGCGAGGACTTGCTCGAGCCGAAGGCGGATCTCCACGCGGAATATCGCCAGGCGATGAAGGACATGCATTCTCAAGACGGCGACGTGATGTTCAATGCCGCTCACAACGAACGTTATTTGTGGGAGCCGCGCGACGGTGGTCTAAGACACTTCCAGCGCTGGTTGGCAATCATGAAAGCGAACGTGGAGCATCAGCCGCCCGCATGGAAACAGCTTCTCCAGCGTCCGGAAGTGGAGATGATGTCCGACCGGGCTCTTTTCGATTGGTTCTCGGATGCCAATCAGGCTAAACCGCTCAACCCGAGAAATTGGGATGGCAATAAGAACAATACACCGGACGACAGAGCCGAGATGCTGACAAAGGCATTCGACGCTTTCAAAACTGAAGCAAAACCTCAGGCCCGGACGGAATCCGAAGAGCCGGTCAAGCCTCAGGAATTCGATCCCACAAATCCTGAAGTCGTAGCCGGTGTCAAGCTGGCCACGCTGCTTTCCAGCAATCGACCTCTGCTTGCCGACGTGCTCTTTAAAATGGGCGAGCGATCACCTTATAAAGTACAGTTCAAACAGTTATTTATGGCAATGGCGGAAAATGCCACTTCCGGTGAGCAAATCGGCAACGTCATGAATGCTATGAACGAAGCGCAAAATCTCTTCCGCAGACATTCGAATGCAACCAGACCGCCTAATCCCAATCCCAGGCCGGGACAAAGACCGCGTGAAGTCGAGCAATTGACTCAGGAAGAAATCAATGAGCTTCCTATACTGGCATTAAAATGGATCCGCTTTGCACAGAGTGAGGCTGCAAAAACCAACCCCGCCAATCCGGACGAAGTCGGCAAATTGATCGATGGTATAACGCGCCAGACGATTCAAGTCGATAGACCGCGTCCAGGCGGACGTCCAGGCGGTGGGCGCCCCGGTGGCGGTGGAGATCGCAATTAATCGCTGATTGAACTGGTTATTGTTTAAAGCGAATTGAGAGCGTTTTGAAACGCTTCGAATGCGAAAGCGTCGAATAATACAAAGCGAATTTCTTCGATTGAAGATGCTTCCTCTAAAAACGCAGATGCTGTGGATATAGCTATCGGCGCTGCTTTTTCCAGGGGGAAACCATAGGCGCCCGTGGATACGGAAGGAAAGGAAATCGATTTCAGTTCATACTGATTAGCCAGCGCCAGACTTTCGCGATATGCGCTCGCCAGCGTTTCTTCCTCATTGCAGGAGCCGCCGTACCAGATTGGTCCGACCGTGTGAATGACATGACGAGCTTTCAGCTTGCCACCACCGGTGATGACAGCCTGTCCGGCCGGAAGTTGTCCCTGCAGGGCGCGAATTTGTTTGCACTCTTCTAAAATTTCAGGACCGCCGGCTCTGTGAATAGCGCCGTCCACGCCGCCGCCGCCCATCAAGCTCGAGTTGGCCGCATTGACTATCGCGTCGACATCCTCGCGCGTAATATCGCCGCGCAATAAACGTATGGTTTTTCCCGCAACAGTTTTGCAGGTGCCTGCCGATTGGGAAGTTTCCGCCATTTAGATTCACCTGTTCTATTTTAAGTGTCTGAAATTGTCAGACAAGCTTCAGATCGTAGAGAGTTTCTTTCTCGCTTTCAATCTGTCCGAGCTTTGAATACTGAATTTCACGGAATCGACCATCTGAAGACAGCGATTTCAAAGCCATCACGAAGGGGCTCTTCTTGCCGCCTTCATCGTGATACTCAAGGAAGCGCGCCGTCCACCTGCCGCCTTCCTGAAATTTCTCGTAGACGAGCCGACCGAGCCGATCTCGCACTTGTTCGGAGGAACCATCCGGGCGCGTGGTCAGCGTGCGTGTGGAAAAGTCTTGCGCCAATTCCTCCATCACTGTCGTGCCGTCGTCGCCGGTCAAAGAACGGCGGGAACGCGGGTTTTCGAAGGGTTTGAAATGAGCTGACTTAGTAAAGTCGGACAGTTGGGCAAGAATGTCGATTTCGTGCTGCTGGAAGGGAATGTCGTAGCGTTGTGTTTCCTGCTTCTTTTGCTGTGACGGATCCGGTGGAGGCTGTTTGAAGGGGCTGGAACTCATCAATTCTTCTTTCTTTTCGTCTGCCGGCGGGCTAAAAATGGTTTCCGCAGGCGCGGCAGCCTTTGCCATCGGCGGCAAGCCGATATTCTGGAAAAGACGGCGGGTTTCGAGTATCTCTTGCGGTCCTTGAACGGGACCTATTCCGCCTTTTGAGGGCGGATTGGGCGGCGATTTTTGCTGCAAGAAGTTCGATCCGGACGTCGACTTTGATTTCCCAAATACCTGGGACATCTTGGCCTTACCCTGTGGTTCGAATGTGTTGTGGAACCTGATTCGGATTTTCTTACTAATGCGTTCCGTGGAAGATTGGATCGCAACCTAATATTCTGCGCTTGCCCTGATGTCTTGTCAAGCTCAAATAAAGTTATCCGCTTTGCCATAGAACTGAGGCTCCATCTCACTTTTTGAATGAGTGAGGGGCGAAACAGGCAAAGGGAGAAGCAATTAATAAGAGGGCGGCTGAGGTGGAGGCGGGGGCGCCGCTTGACCCTGCGGTGGCTGGACGTCCCTGGCCAGAACGACCCTGTTCTGCCCCTGCTTGGCTCTGTCGCGGGCGCGTTTCGCCAAGACAATGAGCTTATCCAGTTCCTGGCAATCTTCAGGCACAGTGGCAACGCCGAAAGCGAGAGCCAGACTGCGAGAGTCCATGTCGGACGAAAGAGGAGCTTCCAGAAGTACGCTGACGATGCGGTTTGCCAGCGCTCCTGCCGCCATCGAGTTGGTGTTGGGCAGCAGTATTGCGTAGTCGAAAGTCTCGTAGTGACCGACCTGATCGACCTGGCGCTTGACCAGACCGATACGCTGCATGGCGCGGCGCACGCCCAGCATCTGCAGTGCTTCCACCGAAGTGCCGCCGGCTGCGTTGGCTTTGCGCAAACCCATAGAAAAAATGAGCAGCGAGAAGGGCAGGTTGAAATACTCGTATCGCAAATATTCCTGGTCGAGGTAATAGATGAAAGCGTGATAAGTAAGAATGCCTGTCTCTGGTCTGAGCAAGTTTTTCGTCACTTGCTGAATGGCTGTTTCATCGATGCCCAGCGCCTTCAGGTTGGCCAGGCGGCTTTGCTGCGGAGCTTGATCGGTAACCTGCACAAGACCGCAGCTTACTAAATTGAACAAAATCGGCACCCAGCCAACCTTGTTCATGGGGCGCTTTCTGAGCAGGTCGAAAAGAGAATTCTTGTTGTCGATAAGCTCGTAGAAATCGAGCTGTTGAGTAAGGTCCAGTGGAGCGCCTTTAGACAAGCGCGCCTGAAACTCTTCTTCCGAGATCATGGCGTTTTTCTTGACCAGCACCGATTCCATCTTGAGACCGGCTGAATCAAGGTACTTCGATTGGTCGAGCAAAGTGACGCCTTCCATGAGCATGGCGTCGAGGCGCCGGCTCACTGTTTTTTCAGCAGTTTGCTCATCGGGCCAGAAGCGAAATTCTCCCACTTGCCAGGTAATCAGCTCGATAAGAGCCGGATCGCCTTTCACATCCTTCAGCGAAGCATGCACGGGGTTGCCGTCCACAAAGAAAATTTCCGCTTTTTCCGAGCGTGTGCGAATGTCCAGTTTGCCCGTCATTTTTGCCAGGTTTATGGACTGCAAAAGGTTGGGCACCTGGAGGTTTTTCAAGTCGCCTTCCAGCGTCGCCTTGGCGCCCGGTCTGGGTGGCTCGAAAGTAACAGGAGCAGCCATGCCGCCGCCGATGGTCGGATTGGTCACTGTGGCAGTGACTGTGGCTGTGCCGACATCGGAGGCTTTGCCGAGCAAAGCACTGGACGGCACGAAGTCTTCCACTGAATTGGAGCCGGAAGCTGTCGCCAACAAGTTGCAGATCAAGCTGATGTCGCGCGTGGCATAGTTCCAGACCTCGACGTTGCCCGAAAGGCCAAGCTCGAACATGGCCCAGTTGGGGTCACCTTGTTCGTGGTCGTAACGGACCGAAAGAATAAAATCGTGTTTTCTGTCAGCGCCGGTCCAGGGCAGCTCCACCCAGCGTCCGATGATTTTCTTGGCTTCCTGGGATAGAAATTCGACGTCTCCATAGCTGGGCATTGCCGATTGCTTTGGGAGCCTGACGTTTCTGGGGCCTGCTGCTTTTCCTGATCCAAACATTGGTTTCTATCGTTACCGTGTAACTAGTATCTGTTATATACGAGGTGGCGCAATTATTGTGTTCCACGGCAACGTCAATATCTACCGCACAAGTTGAGAATGAAGGCGGGAAGGCGGATTTGCCTCAGCGATGGCAGAAATTATCAGTCGAAATCCCCCTTCAGGAGTAGGGTTCGGCCGATAAAAAGAGACGAATCGACTGGACTGGCCTGTCAATTCGCCCCTCAAGCTCAAGTTGTTCGCTGACGGCTTCTTAGCTTACGGATACAGGCCTCTGAGGCGTTTTGCTTCTGCAATGCGGCCCACGCCGATGCGAAGCGCTGCCATTCTAGGTCTCAAGCCGCTGCGGGTGCTCATCTCGAATACCTGGTCGCAGGCGCGGCCCATGATCTCTTCCAGGCGGTTGTTTACTTCTGTTTCCGTCCAGAAAAGATGCATCATGCCTTGCACCCACTCGAAGTAGCTGACGGTCACGCCGCCTGCGTTGGCGAGAATATCGGGCACGATCTTGATGCCTTTTTCGTGCAAGTATTTATCGGCTTCGGTACTGGTCGGACCGTTGGCGCCTTCCACGATGATGCGGCAGTTGATGTTGTGCATGTTCTTCTGGTTGATCTGGTCACCCAGAGCGGCAGGCACGAGAACATCGCATTCCAGTTCGAGCAGTTCTTGATTGCTGACGTTTTTCGAGCCGACAAAACCTTCCACTCTGCCCATCTCGGAGACATAGGCGAGCAAGCGAGGAATGTCGATGCCGTCGGGATTGTGGATGCCGCCGTAAACATCGGAGACGGCAACGATTTTGTATCCCGCTTCATGCAGCAATTTGGCGGTCACGGAGCCGACATTGCCGAAGCCTTGCACGACGACTGTCGGTGCTTTCGCTTTCACTTCGTAGTGTTCGACGGCGCGCTTCACGCAATAAGCGACACCGCGACCGGTGGCTTCGTTGCGTCCGAGCGAACCACCGATGGAAATCGGCTTGCCGGTAACGACGGAGGGAACTGTGTGTCCGACATTGATGGAATACGTGTCCATAATCCATGCCATCGTCTGCTCATTGGTGTACATGTCCGGAGCAGGAATGTCTTTGTCGGGTCCAATCAAATTGATGATTTCTGATGTATAGCGGCGCGTCAGTCTTTCGGTTTCGCCGGCGGACAGTTTCCACGGCTCGACGCGAATACCGCCTTTGGCTCCGCCGTAAGGAAGTCCCATAAGAGCGCACTTCCAGGTCATCAGCATAGCCAGACCGGAAACTTCGCCCAGATTGACATCTGGATGGAAGCGGATGCCGCCTTTTGCAGGTCCGAGCGTGACGTCGTGCTGCACGCGATAGCCAGTAAATGAACGAACGGTGCCGTCATCCATACGCACCGGCACCGTCACAATTAAAGCTCTTTTGGGATAGCGAAGTCTTTCGTGTAACTCTCGATCCAGTCCCATTTCCAAAGCGACTTCGTCCAGTTGTCGCTGTGCCATCAAGAAGTGCTCTGTTTCGCACTCCATCTTCGGGCGCTCGACTGGTTTCAAGACTGCCATTGCAGGGTGACCTCCGTATGCTTGGCTGTTGCTTCTGCTCAAGTAACAATTCTGAAGTTGCATAATGTTACCGCTGCTATGCGTTAGATATTCCGGCATTTTGGAAGTCTTCTGGCTAATTATTTTTCACTCGCGGCAACTTGCTTGAAAAACTAAAGAAAGTGTGAATCTGTCAATATATCAACGTTTTCGGTTTCGCATCAACCAATCCCGGCACCATATTTGGTGCCAGCCTGAAAACGAGCAAGAAAAATTCGCGCCTACATATATTGGTAGGTATTGAAAAGTAAACGCAGATTATTCCTTTTTTGCTTTTCTTTTGAACGGGGTATGATCTCGCAGTGTGGAAACCATGATCTGTAGGCGCTCATGAAAATTACGGCAGATACAGCCCTCAATCTGCTTTTCGTTTTTCTGCCGGTACCCTTCCTGGCGGCGGCTTTTCACTGGGGTCCGGTTGTCATATTCAT
>JADYYD010000352.1 GCA_020853845.1 Candidatus Melainabacteria bacterium | reverse complement strand
GCTTCGCCTCCCGACCTTTTGCCGCTCAGGCAGTGGCGTAAGGTGATCATCAATCAGTTTATCGAAGAGTCGAGTGCCATGCCGCACCACGAAATCGATTTACTCGGATATCCGCCTTTGCGGGAAAGCATCGCTGTTTTCCTCAGGCGCACTCAAGGAATAGTTTGCGATCCGGAGCAGATTGCGATCTTTTCAAGCAATCAAAGCGCGCTCAATCACTTGTTTTCACTGCTGGTCGCACCCGGCGATGTGGCCGTTTGCGAGGAGCCTTGCTATGGCGGGGTGAGAGAACAATTTCGTCTCAAAGGCGCGCGCGTGGAAACCGTTGCGGTGGATGAAGCAGGGATTATTCCAGAGCATCTGCCGCAAGGCGAGAGTGCTCGCTTTCTCTATTTAACCCCTGCCCATCAGGATCCTACAGGAGCAACACTTTCCGGTCCGCGCCGCGAAAAGGTTTTGCAATGGGCGTACAAAAATAATGCCTGCATCATTGAAGATGCCTGGGATACTGACTTCCACTATGCAGGCGCGCCGGCCCCACCGCTTTTTTCACTGGACAAACGCGAATGCGTCGTTTATTTGTACACCTTTTGGAAAACGCTGTTTCCCCTTGTTGCAACAGCATTTCTGGTCTTGCCGAAAGGGCTCGTTCCGCTCTTCAGAAAAGCCAAGTATATGTTCGACGTTCCCATTCCACTGATCGAGCATATGGCACTGGCCGAGCTGATTTCGGAAGGCGAATTGGAAAGGCACATCCGCAAGATCTGGAAAGTTTTGCGCAAGCGCCGCCAGTCTTTTATCCACGAAATGACTGTCCGGTTCGGCACTTCCGTTATTTTCCTTGCAGAAGGCGCCGGACTGCATTTGGTGGCACGCTTTTCCGATAAGTGGTCTCTTGAAACTATTCTTGCATCGGCGAAAACAGCCGGTATTCCACTCACTTCAACGACCGAATGCTACGACGGCACACCAGCGATCAATGAGTTCATGATTTATTTCGCCGGAATTCCTGAAGAAGAAACAGTCGCCCGCGTCGAAAGTTTCAACCGCAGCATGGCTGTGGAAGCCGGTTGACAGCAATCCGCTTTTCTATTTCGGCGCTCTGTTCTCATCAAGAAAATCGGCGAAATCTTTTGATTCGACAATTTTATTCAAGACGGCGTGCTGGCTGTATACGCGCTTGAAACCCTTTGGCGGGGCAAGATCTTCATCGCCTGCCGAACATTTTTTGAAACCATAAAACAACAATTCATGTATGGGCTTATTATCCATTCGGCGGTAATTCATGGCTACAGGAATACCGGGTCCGGGCGGCAGGGCAAGCAGGTTTGCCACTGTTTGATAAACCAGCGGCGGAAACTTTTCTTTTTGATAAAGCCATATTTCTCCGTCTTTGGGCAGCAACCTTTTCCAGGTGCGCTCCGAGCCTCGGCTCGCCTCCTTGTTTTCCATCTTATGCACTGTGCATTCGAGACCTTTGTGATTGGTTTTCTTTGCCGTCGTGAGCCGCAAAGAGGTGGGCGAACTTGGTCGCACCAGGGCTGAAAACACAGACGGGTTGCCTTTCCATTTCTCAATCGGACATGTGTAATAGACCTTTTCCGCCAAATTGGCATAAACAATCTGCCAGGCGGGAGCATGCATATACAGAGCCATCTTCGACTTTCGAAAAGTCATGCTGAAGCCGTTTGGCGCCACTAATATATCGACATCGTCGTACATCTGCGAGTGTTCTTTCAACAACACGGCCGGCTGGGGTGGCAATGACATGGCGGCCGGCTGCGCAATGAAACACAGCGCCAGAGCGAGCGTACACGGGGATACTGCTTTTTTCGAATGATATTCGGTCAAACCAACTGCCTCTAAATTAGGTTTGCCCGCTTGGGAAATTTAAAAGCGCTGCAATGGCGATCAAGGCAAAAACCGTATTCAAAATGACGGTCACGCGAAACGCCAAAAAACTAGTACTAAAACAGATAGTAAAAGCTGCGCGAAAAATTGAAGGAGCGAGACCGGCTCATCTAAGGAGGTTTCCTTTCGATGAACCGGCCCGCTCTTCAATTAGTTACTTGCGTCTGAAAGTTCTCTTCTTCGTCAGCCCAGGTTGTGGGTGGCGACGATGAAGAGGACGACGCTGAGGAAGCCGAGCGCCATGGCGCCGGTACCCTGGTCGTAGTGCTCGTCCTTCTTGCCGTCCGCGCGCAAACGGTTGGCGTGACGGAAGAAGAGGACGGAGGCGATGCCGGAAACGGCAGCGAAAACGAACAGTACGATGACTTCCACGCTCATGGGTAACTCCATCGGTAATGCGTGGACGAAAAGACCGATGCTGCCTGAAGGGGGTGTTTAGCCTGCTTCAGGAGCCTGGTCGGGTGAAGGGCGGGGCGGAAGAGAGCATGGATGCCTTGCGGCTGGTCCATGCTCTCAACCTTTTGCAAAGCAGTTGGGCTCGTGAGCTGCAGAGCAGCTCGCGAGATTACTTCTGCTCGGTGGTGGCGGTGGTGGTGCCGGCGGCGGCGGCGTTGTTGCCGGCGCGGCGGTTCTTCAGCCACTCGGCGGTGTCGCCCTGCTGGCGCTTCGCCTTGATCTCGGCCAGCTTGC
>JADYYD010000351.1 GCA_020853845.1 Candidatus Melainabacteria bacterium | reverse complement strand
GCGCATTTAGAAATGAAAAACAGAAAGTAATTTCCACCAATCCGTTGATCACCGAATACGACAAATTCAGCGCAGCCGGTGCCGATTCAGCAATGGAAGAGGGCATGGCTGAGAGCAAGATAGCAAGCAATACCCGCTCCAATATGGGCTCGCAAGCCATCGGCGGTGCCCCTGCAAGCGCTCCAATGCAGGCGGCCGAGCCATCATCCGCCATGCAAAAACCGCCGGCAGAACCAAGTCTTTTCAAGCATGTTCGTGAATTTCTCAATCGCGATGCGGAAAGGACGGCAATGCTGGCTGGACAGAGACAGCAAAACGAATTGTCACCGGCGCAAGACAAGGCGAGACCAATCGAAATCGCGCTCTTGCCACCGAGTGTGGTGACAGGTATTCCACTGGTCAGGCTGGGCACATCGGAGAATGAAACGAATAAAGCGCTGTCCGGCAAAGGTTCTCTCAACAAAACTCAAATCAATGACTGGTCGGTCTGGTCTCTGCAAAAGCCGGGCAATTCGGAAGTTTCCTTGCAGGTCTACACGCGCAACGGTCAGGTCGAAGCGATGAGAATTTTCGACACTACGTTTATATCCGCCGACTTCGGCGTGAAACTTGGCGACGACCTGGGCACCGTCAAACAGAAATTCGGAGAGCCTGCATTCATCCTTTCCGAGCCGCAATCGAGAGGCGGGCAGAATTATGTCTACCCGATCAGCCAGGTGAGCTTCCAGCTAGCCTACACGAGCAGAACAACTCCGCCTAAAGTCGTCAGCCTGCTGATTTTCAACGCCAAATAATTCGCTCCAATGCCAGCCCTCGTTGGGGCGGACAAATCAGGTATGATTTGTTTGAAACATTGGGAGGGGAAAATGAATCAGAACGAATTGCGCCGCGGAAAAACAATTTTGGCGTTCCTGGTTTCACTATCGTTCTCATTTGGTGCGCATCTAAGTGCTCAGGCAGCAGAAACGAAGGCAGCGACAACAGCAGATACAAAGCCTGCGGCAACAACTCCGGCAGCCGCTTCGAGCGTCAAAACACCAGCCCCGCAAGAAATGCCGCAGACGGCTTTCGAACAGTCAAAACTTGCTCCGGACAAACGTGACGCGATCAAAAGACTGATGACCGTGACGCGTCTTCCTCAAGTCGCCAACGGCATGTACGACATGCTTTTGTCGCAAGGACAGAAAAGTTTCGAAATGAGCTTGGCGCGCTCCATTGAAGTAGACATGCAGTTAACGGACGATCAAAAAAGAGATCTGATGCAGAAAGCGGTCGGGTCTACGACACGAATGTTCGCGCGCTATAGAGAGCTGCTGCCTAAAGAAATCAATTTGCCCGACGTTCTGGAATCTGTTTCCACCAAGGTGTACGACAAATACTTTTCAGCAAAAGAGCTGAATGATATATCCGATTTCTACCAGACACCAGCCGGCAAGAAGGCGCTCGATGTGCTGCCGCAGGTCATGCAAGAATCAGCACAGATGACCGGTGAGATAGTGACGCCGAAAGTGAAGCAGATAGTGGCGCAAATATTGCAGGAAGAAAGAGCGAACATGGTCGCTGCACCGGCGAAGACTCCAGCGACCGCGCCAGCCAAAGCGCCGGAAGCCCCCAAAAACGAAGCGAAGAAATAAACTGCTCGGCTCAGCTTTCCATATGGCTCACTTTTTTTACCTAAGCTGGCCGTATATCTGTTTAAATCACTGCCCATGATCGGTTAGGATCCATAGGTTAAGCAGATTCGCGTCTCTTTTCAAACGGCGCTTTCCTGGCTGATCTTATCGACTGCACCGGTCCAGACTCTGTGGCAAACACTTACGAACCTCTATACCTTAAATATAGACCGCAGTCTCTTGGCGATCTGGTCGGGCAGAAATCCGTAGTCAATACGCTCACCAATGCCATCGAGCACAAGCGTGTCGCCCACGCCTACTTATTCACCGGACCACGCGGTTGCGGAAAAACATCCTCGGCGCGGATTATGGCCAAGTCGCTCAATTGCCAGCAGGGGCCGACAGCCAAGCCCTGCCTGGAATGCACCTCCTGCCTGGAAGTAAAGTTAGTCAATTCTCCTTCCGTCATCGAAATCGACGCAGCATCGCACAACAGCGTCGATGATGCTCGCTTGCTGATCGAACGCGCCCCGCTCGTCACGGTCGGCGGCAATTACAAGATTTACATCATCGACGAATGCCACATGCTCACAAAAGAAGCATTCAATGCTCTTTTGAAAACGATCGAAGAGCCGCCTCCCAACGTCATTTTCATTTTGGCGACAACCGAAGAACACAAAGTGCCGCCCACGATCATCAGCCGCTGCCAGCGCTTGATGTTCAAACTCATCAATCACGATGAACTGGCAGTCTATCTGAGAGAAGTAGCGACCAAAGAAGAGATAAATATCGACGATGCCGCCATCGATCTCATTGCAAGAAGATCGGGCGGCGGCTTGCGAGACGCGCTCGGTTTACTAGATCAGGCATCGCTTCTGGCAACTTCCGAAAAGCAAGTTCACCTGGATGATCTGCTCGTTTTACTTGGATCGGTTAAAGAAGATGTGCTTCTTAATTTGAGCAAAGCCATTCAAGAAGGCGCTGCCGAGCCGGTTCTGCAATGCGCCGGCAGCTTGCTCGGCGAAGGAAGAGAACCAGCGCTGATCGCACTGGAACTTTCAAAACATTTTCTCAATCTGGCAAAAGCACAATTGCAAATTCCCGTTCTCGGCTCGCCATCTTATTTGGAAGCATTGAGCGCGCAGTCGAAACTTTTCGATCGCGTCGAACTTGCGCAATTGATCGAACAACTTTCAGCCCTCGAGCAGACCTGCCGCCGCTCCAGCCAATCTGCGCTGAGCCTGGAGATCGGCTTGCTGTCTCTGTGCCACAGGCTGGAGATTACCGAACTGAAAAGTTTGAAGGAAAAAGTAAGCGATTTAGAATCGCGTCTTGCCTCCGGCGCGCCACTACAGGCGATGCCCCCGCCCAGACCGCCGCGTCCGGCGCAGGCTCCGGCTCCCAGCCACGCGCCTGCGCCCCCAGCCCCGTCCCATACTGCTGCGCATGTATCGCACGCGGCCACCGCTCATGCGTCGCCGCCCGTTTCTTCCCCCGCGCATCAAGCCACTGCATCTATGGTTTCTCAAGCAGCAGAAGCTGCGCATGAGCCCGCAAACATACAACAGGCGGCCGCTGTTCTCACTGAAGAAAACATCAGCGAAGCGCAACCGCAAAGCATCGAGCCCGATTCGATAATCACCTATGAAGAAGAGCCGGACGTCAGTGCTCCTGCCGAATTCAGCGAGTTTACCGAAATTGATGAAGTCTGGTCGGCTATTCTCGATCAATTGCAAGAGCGTCACAAACCGACTTATTCATTGCTTCAATCGATGTGCACGCCGCTCACTCTGACAAGAGATGAGCTGGTGATAGGCGTTAAGGAAATGCTGCTCAAAACTCTTGAAGGCAAGATCGATCACATTCGCGCGGCCGCTGCCGCCACAGGTCGCGACCTGCAAGTAAAAATCAAGCCGGTAACGGGAGCGCAGGAAATCAAGCCAAAACCGAGAGCGTCCTCGACTGGCGGTGCGCAGGGAAAGCCTGAGCATCGAGCCGAGCCGGTGGAGCGCGCAAGCGCATCCGCCCAAGCTTCTGCCGCCCAAAGTCAGACCGCCAAACCGGCACGAGAACATGTACCGCTGAGCGCAGCAGCTCCTGCCAAAGCTCCCAATCCAGAACCGCAAGAAAAAGGTGCGCTGGTTAAAGAAGCGTACAAGCTATTCGAGGGTCCGGGCTCAAGAGAATTTTCCGACAACTCGTAGAATCAATCGAAGTCTTGCCGACAATGCCGCCAACCTGCCGGTATTGATTCAAACAATTTGAAAAGGTCCGTCCGGCGCCGGTTCGGATTCGCAATCGAAATCAGACTCAGAGTCGGCTTCTTTGCATATCTGCACATCGACTTTGTCGACGCGCGCATATGCAGGTCCTTGACCGCACCAGGCAATCAGTTCGTTTACTACATTTTCAGGACCGCAAGCCAACGCTTCCACCGTTCCGTCGGGCATGTTTTTCACCCACCCTTTAAGTCCCAGCTCGCGAGCTTTCTCGCGCGTAGACTGGCGAAAGAAGACGCCCTGGACTCTTCCGTGAATCTTCAACCTGGCTTTCACCTGCATCTCCAACGCCTCTTCAAAACACCAGCGCCGACTTCTCAAGTGGGCAATATGCCGACTGCATAAGAATAAAGATTTTCACCACACAGTAAAAGCAGATAAGATATGAGAAAGACCCCTGTAACCTTTTCGATTTCCCTTGAAATGGGGTACGTAAAAGGTACAGAAAGGGTACGGAAAGGGCGTGGAAGTGGTACGTAATTACAGAGCTCTCCAAGAGCTGTTCCGCCCGCAAACGGTGGACAGGGTACTGGCAACTAAAAGTAGATGGTAAGCGAAACGAGCGGCAAAACTGAAGTGGACAAAGAAACCGTCCTTGCTGCGATCAAAGCAGTCAAAGAAAAAGGTCTGGACATGAATCCGTTTACCGTGGCTGACGAAGCTAAAGTCAGTGCACAGGCGGTTTATAGCTCCACCGAGTACATGGACTTGATCATCAAAGAGCGCGGCAGCCCGCTCGTAGTCAATACCGACGTTATTTCCGAATATCAAGCGAAGGTGCGGGACCTTGAAAGCCGCATTCGCCAACTGCAAATCCAAAATGAAGTTCTGACCATGCAGCAGCAAACCCAGTACGACCTGGGTCACAAGCTGGGCGTCATCGAAGGCAAAAAACTGAAGGCGCAGGAAATTGCCGCTCAAGAAGCCGCACGCGCGCTGGCAGGCGACGGCGATATCGATGCCGAGCGCGAGCCTAGGGAGCAGCGTGAACAGCGCGAGCAACGCGAACGGCTCGAGACATTCGACCGCAAGCGCGCATCAGTAACGGAAACTGGCGAGTCGAATGTAATTCAGCTTTCGAATACAGGCTATATGCCTGAGCTTGTAGGTGGAAACCTGGAGCCGCAAGAAGCGGCCCGCAAACCGCGCGAGGATGAAGGCTGGGATACGCCGGATGTGCTTGGAGAGGCGGACCTTCAGGCAGAAGCCAGTGAACGCTCCGAGGCGGAGACGCCGGATGATGCCGATGAGAGTGAACCTTCCGAGTTGATGGAAAGCTTGATGGAAGCAGAGTCGGGAGCCAACGCTCCGGAGCAGCAGCTCGAATCCGGCATTCCGACAGCAGTATTTTTGAGCGCCGTCGAGGACCAAAGCGCCGCTTTCGGCGACAGTTACTCGCAAAAAGTGTTCAATGCGGCGCGCTCAGGACCTTTCGTGGCCAGCGAGTTCAATCCTATGCTGGAGCTGTCCTGGAAAGACCTGGAGACTGTCTACCATTTCAGAGCCAAGTCCTTGAAGGATTTCTCCAAGCAGATCCAGCAAAACCAGCCACCACCGCCTCCTCCTTCATCCACGCCCAACAAACAAAGAGTGCGAGTGCCGCTTGAAATCAATGGCGAGCAGGACGAACGCCATATCGACGAAATCAATCCGTTGCCGTCTGAAACTCTGACGGGCGATAACTGGGAGCGTTACGACGATTCCGAAAGTTCGGGAGCGCTGGGCTCAGATTCCTATATACAGGAGTTTCCGGACACGCACGACCCGCATGCCACGACTCAGGAGCCTCAAGCTCTGGAGGTCGAACAGGTCGGCGCTGACGAATATTCAAATGCGGAAGCCTCGTACCATGAGGGAGCTTATACTGATGGCGGCCATCAAAATGCCGAATACAGTGAAGGCGGTACCGGCGCGGGCGGGTTTGACCTCGACTCGATGGATATTTTCGAAGGCCTTGACGACTACAGTAATCTGGAGGACATCGAGATTATCCAGGATGTGCAGTTGCCGGCAGACGGGCCGGCTCCCTCGGATGACGAATTGCGCGACTTGATTAAGAATCGCATCAAGCAAGCCAAGGAAATAGTCAGCGAGCAAAAAGAAGTAATCATGGGCAGCTCCAAGGAAGAGGCCAAGGGCGGCTTGGGCAACAAATTCGTGGGCGGCAAAGCCCGACCGAAGCCCGGCGAAACCGGACAGGCTCCGGCAGAAGCGCCGGCAGCCCCGGCCGGAGCTCAGAGCGCAGCCCCGCAAGGAGCGCCGGCGCCGCAACCCCGTGCCGAAGCCGGACAGTCCGCCGGCACACCAGGTTTCGTCCGTCAGGTGCCGCCGGAAATCCGCAAAGCCTGCATGCTGCTTGGCGTCAGACCGGAAGAGATGACCATAGAATCTGTTACGGACGCCTGGAAGAAGCAAATAACCACTCCTGGCGTGCACCCCGATCAGGGTGGCGACACCGAATCGGCGATTTACCTAAATACAGCCAAGGACACGATTCTAAGATGGCTGTATGATCAAGCGCCAAAGCTCGGCAAAAAGTGGGGTCCTGGTGGTCCCAAAAGCGGCCCAGGCAAACCCGGACCCGGCAAGGGACCGACTCCCGAGAAATAGCCGAGACTTTTAGCAAGAGTCGAAAGACTGCAAGAGGCATTCATGACCAAGCATGTGGTCGCCATCGTAGGGCGTCCAAACGTCGGTAAATCAACTTTCTTCAATCGCTGCGTCGGGGCGAAACACGCTATTGTCGACGACCAACCCGGCGTGACGCGCGACCGCATTTACAGAGAAACCGAATGGTGCGGCCAGGAGTTCGTCCTTGTCGACACTGGCGGTATTCTCACCGAGTCCACCGATGAGATAACCACTCAGGTGTACGACCAGGCTCGCCTTGCCGTGACGGAAGCCGACTTGATCGTTTTCATGGTAGATGGGAAAGCCGGTCTCAACGGAGCCGACGAGGATGTCGCCAACCTGCTGAGACGCTCGAAAAAACCAGTCATTGTCGCTGTCAACAAAATCGATGACCCGAAAGACGGGCCCAACGTGCTCGAGTTCTACCAGCTCGGATTGGGCGATCCCATGCCTGTTTCCGCCATGCGCGGCTCCGGCGATGTCGGCGATGTGCTGGACAAGATCATCAGTTTGATCAACCCGGATATACAGACGCAAAAGAAAAACGGCAAGGTCAAAAAGTCTAAGACAGAACGCCTCGCCGACGCCGAGGCGGCAGAAATACAGGCGAAAGAAGAGGAGGCGAGAGTCTCCGAGATCAAAAACAAAATCGCCATCGCCATTGTCGGCAAGCCGAATGTCGGCAAATCATCAATAGTCAACGCCATGATCGGCGAAAAAAGATCGATCGTTACCAATGTCCCCGGCACCACCCGTGATGCCATCGACACGACGATCATCTACAAAGGAAGAGAGCTGACCTTAGTCGATACGGCGGGCATCAGGCGCAAATCCAAAGTCGATTACGGCATCGAGGCATTCTCCGTTGTTCGCTCGTTGCGGGCAATTTCGCGCTCGGAAGTAGTTGTTTTCGTTATTGATGCCACCCAAGAAATTTCCGATCAAGACCAAAAAATCGGAGCAAAAATCGATGAAGCCGGTCGCGCCTGTGTCGTCGTCGTCAATAAATGGGACCTCATCGAGAATAAAACATCCAAGCTCATGAACGAGTTTACCGAGAGTGTGAAAACCGGACTGCGCATGCTCTCTTTCGCTCCCGTCGTTTTCACCAGCGCCGAAACGAAACAGAGACTGACGAAAATTCTCGATGTCGCCGAACAAGCATATGATGAAACGCAAAGACGCGTTTCCACCGGGCTGCTCAATCAAGTCATCGCCGAAGCAGTGGCGCTCGTGCCGCCGCCCTCGGGCAAACGAGGCAAGCGGCTGAAAGTGTATTACGGCACGCAAGTCTCGGTCGGTCCGCCGACTTTCATCATGTTCGTCAATGACAGCAAATTGTTAACCAACAGCTATAAAGTGTATTTGGAGAGAAAACTGCGCGAATCATTCGGATTCATCGGCACTCCCATTCGCATTGCGACAAGAGATAAGAAGGAGAAATAATTCCTTTGGCGACGTTCTTTCTAATGATTGCCATCGCATTTGTCGCCGGCTCCATTCCCACCGGTTACTGGGTGGCCAAAGCAGTTAAGGGCATCGACATCCGCGAGCACGGCAGCAAGTCAACCGGCGCCACGAATGTATTGCGTTGCGTCGGCAAAGGTCCGGCGCTTTTCGTTTTCCTCTTCGATATCTTCAAAGGATATGCACCAGTTGCAGCGGCCGTTTATTTCGACGGCGGCAAACAAGACTGGGCGCTCTTCGGCATCACTCATGTATGCGCGCCGCTCTGCGCATTGTCTGCATTGATCGGACACAGCAAATCAATTTTCCTCGGCTTTCAAGGCGGCAAGAGCGCAGCGACTGGATTGGGCACCGTCATTGCCCTGAGCAATTCAGTGGGAGCACTTCTCTTTGCTACCTGGCTGCTGGTTTTGGGGGCAACAAAAATCGTTTCGGTGGCGTCGATATTTGCCGTATGGATGTTGCCGGTCTATTTCTATGTTCTGAAGTGCCCGATGCCGATGGTCGCTTACGGCGTGATGGCGCTCATTTACGTGACATTGAGACACAAAGCCAATATCAAGCGATTGATGGAAGGCACGGAACCGAAGATCGGTCAAAAAACGAAGGAAAAAACAGCGCAAGAAAATTCGCCTGATGAAAATAAAGGTGAGCAGCCTGCGATGGAAAACAAGATGACGACCGGTGAAACGTGAAGTGCGCGCGTTTGAGAAACGAACGATGTGCACGTGTATAGGACCCAGATAATGGATAGAACTTGGAAAAAAAACGCCTGTGGATTTTTCGCTATTGCGGCATTTTCGCTCAATATCGTCTTTGTTGAAAACGCAAATGCGGCGCCCTCCGCACAAGCTTCAAGCCATGCAAACCCATCGACGCATTCGAGCGCGCCGGCGCACGTGAATCTCACGCCCGATGAAGCAGTGAATATTCGCGTCTATAAATCATGCAACAGAGGTGTAGTCAACATCGCATCGAGCGCCGCATCGGAAGACATCTACTACAACCTTTCGCCAAAAGAAGGCGCCGGCTCGGGCATCATCATCTCTCAAGAGGGGCTTGTCCTGACGAATAATCACGTCGTCGAAGGCTTCAGCAATATTCGCGTCACGCTCTGGGACGGTTCCATATTGCCGGCGACAGTCGTGGGAATCGATCCGGACAGCGATCTGGCTGTGCTTAAAGTGGCTGTTCCCCACGGAAAGAATCTCACCGCAATTCCATTTGGTGATTCATCGACTCTCGAAGTCGGCCGTCGCGTTTTTGCCATCGGCAATCCATTCGGATTGGAGCGCACTCTCACTCAGGGAATCGTTTCCAGTTTGGGACGAACCATGCGCACGGAAAACGGAAGACTGATCAAAGGAGTGATCCAGACAGACGCGGCGATCAACCCGGGCAATTCCGGCGGACCGCTTCTGGACACCAGCGGCAGATTAGTAGGAATCAATACGGCAATTTTGTCCCGCACAGGGCAATCGGCCGGCATCGGGCTGGCCATTCCTGTAAATGTGGCGAAACGTATCGTGCCCGAATTAATCGTCCACCATCGGGTGATAAGACCCGACCTGGGGATTTTGGTGGTCGCTCCGGTCGATACGGGTCTAAGAATTATCAAATTAGATCCCAAAGGACCGGCCGCAGAAGCCGGACTGACGGGACCCAAAGTGGTGGTTTTTCAGCAAGGCCCGTTTACCTTCCGGGCTCTTGACGTCAATCTTGCCGACGTCATTCAGGCGATAGACGGCCGGACAGTCCGCTCAGTTGACGAATTGTGGACCGTAATCGAGACTAAAAAACCTGGTCAGCTCGTAACGCTACAGATTTTACGGGGCGGGCGACCGATGAAAATTCCAGTAAAATTGTCGGTCATAGGTCAAGCCTGACCCAACTGAGGAGATAACGTTGTCAAGAATTCTCGTCATAGACGACGATGCTGCAATTGCCGAACTCGTCAAAATCAATCTGGAACTGTTGGGACATCAAGTAACGACGGCAAGCGACGGCCACAAAGGACTGGCGCTGGCGCAACAAAATCGCCCCGATCTTGTTGTTCTTGACGTCATGATGCCCGACCTGGACGGCTTTACGGTCTGCCAGCGGCTCAGGCAAAATCCTCAGACCCATCCCATTCCAATACTCATGCTGACCGCGCTGGGCATGACCAAGGACAAAGTCCAGGGCTTCGATTCCGGCGCCGATGACTATTTGGTCAAACCGTTCGAAATTCCCGAACTGCAGGTGCGCATTCGAGCCCTCTTGAGACGCTCGGGCGGCGTGCCTCAGTCAGCAACCTTGCCTGAGATTTTGCACGCAGGTGAAATCACTCTCATCCCTGAGAATCTTCAAGCGAAGGTCAAAGAGCGGATGGTGAAACTGACCCCCACTGAATTCGAAATCTTGCACTGCCTGATGCAGCATCACGGTCAAACCGTTTCCACAGGCAAGCTTCTGGAAGAAGTCTGGGGCTATGCGCCGGACGATGACGTCGACACTATCAGAGTGCATATCCGCCACCTTAGAACGCGTTTAGAAACACCCGATCGCAAATACATCAAGACGGTGTATGGCGGAGGCTATCAACTCATTCCTGAGGGCTTCGCAAAAGGGGCCGGCGACTAAATTTTTTCGACCGTGAATTTCCGAATAAAATATTTGCCCGACATTCATTTTGCTTAAGGCAAGTGCGTTCGTGTAGTGGTATCACGGGTGATGGTACGGGCCGCATCTATAAGATGTGCGAATTATGAGACGGCGACACTTCATTGCAACCAATCTCATTACAACCTCCCGTAAATCGATCAGCAAATGCATCTAGATCTTCCACGATGTCAGGCGCTCGTTTTTCCCGCCCGCGGCGGTTTTTCAAGATCAAGAATCCTGTCTTGTCCGCTCTTCCTATAACCTTTTTAGGTTAAGACAATACGTGCCGGGTAGACATTCTTGAAATCCAGCTTCTACAATGGGCAATTGCCATTGATAACTTTGCAAAACTCTCATAGATATTGGGATTTGCGCCGAATCTAAAGTAAGGCCCAAGCGAGAGAAACAGCTCTCGAAAGCTATCAAAACGGTTCCTGGAAACTAAGGAGAAGTAGCTTGCTATTCAACAGTCTGCAATACCTGGTGTTTTTACCAACAGTATTTCTTCTGTTTTGGTTGACGCCCCATAGATTCCGCGTGCCACTACTGCTGGTGGCTAGCTACGTCTTTTACATGTCGTGGCGTCCAATCTACGGCATCCTTATTTTCGGTTTGACCCTGGCAAACTTCCTTCTCGTTCCATTTATCGAGAAAGCCACGGAGCAAAAGAATAAGAAGATCATTCTCGGGTTTACCGTCGCACTCAACTTGATCGTGCTGGGCATCTTCAAATATGCCTACTTCACGATGGATGCAGTGAAGACCACTTTGGGCACAGTCGGCATCGACTGGAGCGCTCCCCACCTGCACATCATTCTTCCGCTCGGCATCTCCTTTTTCGTTTTCGAGTTTATCCACTACGCAATCGAGGTCTATCGCGGCAAACCGGTCGTGAAAAACTTCCTCGACTTCGCTCTTTTCCCTTCTTTCTTCCCGACCCAGATTGCCGGTCCGATCAAGCGCTATCAAGACTTCGTTCCGCAATTGCACATTCCCGTCAAATTCAAATGGGAATATGTCGATGAAGGCATGCAACTTATATTGATGGGTCTGGCCAAGAAAGTACTCATCGCCGACAATCTGGCACTGGTCGTCCAGGCAGGTTTTGCTCATCCCGAGCAATTCTCTTCACTGGATATGTGGATGATCACATACGCATTCGCCTTCCAAATCTTCTTCGATTTCGCCGGTTACACGGACATCGCCAGAGGCTCGTCGTTGCTCTTCGGCTACAAAGTGCCGATCAACTTCAACTTGCCGTACATCGCCTCCAACGTTTCCGATTTCTGGCGCCGTTGGCACATCAGCCTTTCCACATGGCTGCGTGATTACCTCTTCATTCCGCTGGGCGGATCGAGAGGCGGCAAATGGCTCACTTATCGCAACCTCTTCATCACAATGGCGTTGGGCGGTCTGTGGCACGGAGCTGCTTTCCACTTCCTCGCCTGGGGTGCATATCAAGGCATCGTGCTGATTCTGCATCGCGAATACGAAGCAGTCATGCAAAAAATCGGCGTCCACGAAAAGCTGCTGCAATCGAAGGTCTATCACTGGGCCTCGGTCGTCTTCACTTTCCATGTCGTTTGCATCGGCTGGGTATTCTTCCGCGCCGACGACATGAAGATTGCCGGACAAGTTCTGAGCAAGCTCTTCGAAGCACCGACAGCATTGCTGCACTTCAGCGCAAGTCAACTGGCGGTTCTGCAAATCAGAGATCCGATCATCTTCCCGGCTCTCGTATTGATCCTGCCGACACTGATGGTATCGACATTCGTCGTCAACTGGCTGAACAACAAGAAGTTCTACCAGAGCCCGCCCTGGGCAGTGCAGGTCACTGTCATGGTGGCATTGATGTGCTTGCTCACCATCTTCACACCGGACAGCTCGCCCAGATTCATCTACTTCCAATTCTAGAGTCTGAATGCTCTTGAAAGAGCCGGGCAAAAGCTTACGGAATGACTTAATGGGAATCTTGAGAAGCAAATTCTTCATATCGGCAGCACTGTTTGCAGTGGTCTCGTCGCTTCTGGCGATGGTGAGATTCGGCAACATCGCTCCCACCGACTTTCCTATCCGGACATGGACCGGATGGGCGATAGAAGATTTTCTTTCCGACAAACAGGGACGCCCGAACGTCGTGTTCATGGGCTCCTCGCTTGTTCTGGTTCCGGTCGCCGGCGTCGATGCGGATTATTTGAAACACCCGATTGATGGTTCACGCCACCACCAATCGCAGTATTTCGAAGATCAATTCCAAAAACACTCGGGCGTCAAAGTAAAAACATTCAATTTCGGATTGCCAGGCGAGATGCCCTCCGACGCGTTCCTCATCACCAAATTTCTCCTCAAAGGAGAAAAGCGCCCGGATGTCATCGTATATGGAGTCGGTCCGCGCGACTTCATGGACAGCCTTCTGCCCAGCCCCGCCGCCACCGATCCGTATCAATATCTAAGCCGTTTCGGCGATGTCACTTCGCACAAACACTTGATAGCGCCTGAATGGGACCAGCGGCTGAATTTCGAGCTGGGACACTTGTTCTATCCATATGGGCACAGCTACGACATCAGCGTCACCGCCGACCGCGCCGTTACAGCGGCGCTCGACAAAATCCTGCCTGCACCGAAAACCGACAAGCCCTACACGATTGCTCAGCGCCGTTTGCTTTTTCCGCAATACAAGCAAATGGAAATCGCCAACAACGAAGCCTGTTTTCGGCCAACCACACCCGAGCAGCGCACCTTCGACAATGCCAACATGAAGGAATACAAGAAGCGCTACTCTCGCCTCAACTGGCGGACCTTTACGCATCAGATGAAATTCCTGGCCGACCTGATGAACACGGCTCGCGATCGCGGCACGCAGGTGATTCTGATTTCCATGCCGATTACCGACCTCAATCGCGATCTTCTGGAAAAAGGAACCTGGGATTCTTACAAGAAAAGCTTGAAAGTCCTGGCGCAGTCTAAAGGCGCCAGCTATCTAGACCTTGGCGATTCAAAGGATTTCACGCTCAGCGATTTCATGGACACTGTCCACCTGCATTCGGGCGGTGGCGTCAAACTTCTGGATAAACTCGCCGAGAAAGCAGCAAGCGATCATAAAGTCATGTCCGCTCTCGATCCGACCGAAAGCTCCATTGCCGGTCTGAAAGGAGGGCAGCTATGAGCGCTGCGCCGCAAGAAATACAAGAACGCAGAGGCATCAATCCGACCATAGACAGCGGTGCGGATTCGGTCTCGCAGACAAATTTGAAAAGACGCGCGTCCGACAATTTGCCGCCGCCCGAACATCGCAGAAGCGGTGCCAGAGCGGCAACAACTTGGGCGATTCTGCTTTTTGTAATGGGCAACTTCGCCCTCACTTTCTACAATCCGATCGAATTCGATCCCTACAAATACCTCTACAGAGGTTGGACATGGTGGGGATTCAACGATATGAAGAAATCTCCTGAGGTGCACAACGTCGCCTTGTTGGGCTCGTCTTTGATGGTCAGCGCGGTGGCCGGAGTCGATGCGAATTATTTGAATAAAACGCTTGATCTCTCGCAGTATCACAACGCCAAATACCTCGACGACAATCTGCATACGAGATTCGGCGGTACTTTTAAAACGCTCAATCTCTCCATCCCCGGGCAGATGCCGTCCGATGCGTACATGACTTTGAAAGCCATGGTCGCCACTTCCAACCGGCCCGACATCGTCGTCTACGGCGTGGCACCGCGCGACTTCATCGACAGCACAATGTCGAGCGCAGCCGACACGGAAGCTTTCCAATTTCTGCGCCGCATTGTTCCCATAGACAATGTTGCAAGCCAGGTTTTCAGAAGCCCCTTCGACAAGCTGCAGTGGTACATCAATAGAACCTTCTACGTTTCAGAGCACTCAGCCGACTTGCAGCTTATCGCCAAAGATAAGGCGGAAGAATTCGTCAATAAAGTGGTCGCTCGCCCTCAAGCAAAACCATTCACCTGGTGGGATCGCATCAAGCTCCTGCCCTCTTACCTGCCGGGCGAAATTCGAGAGCTTGCGGTAATGACCGGACCGATTACGGAAGAAGCCGCGCGCACGCGCTGGGTCAACAACGCGCCCGAGTATGTCGAAAGATACAAGCGCACAGACATGCATGTGTACAACACGCAGTTCTTCTTTATGGATGAAATTGCCAAATTCTGCAAAAAAGAACGCATCGAGCTTGTTGTAGTGAACATGCCGATCACGCAGTACAACATCAACTTGCTCGGACCGCAGAGATACATGGAATTCGTGATGAAACTGCGCATGTTCGCTCTCGGCAATAACATCGCGATGTACGACATGTGCACGCCTTCTAATTATTCGCAAAACGATTTCCACGACTCCGTGCATTTAAATGCCTACGGCGGCAAGAAATTCTTCGACCAGCTCGTAAACATCATTTCTGTTTCCGGACGCACGATGCAAAGGTTCGTTCTGGCTGGAAAAGATCTGGAAAGGCATCAAGCCGTAGCCAATACCAAAAATCCGGTCTATCAGTAATGAAACCCGACGACTCCCCGATCACAAGCAAATCAAAAACAACGGCCCTGGCTTGCGGTTTTATCGTCGCCCTGGCCGGTTTTTTGCTTATCAATCTTTTTTCCATCGGCACGCTCAAAGAGCCGACAGGCTTGACTAGAGACATGCTCGGCAAGCGCTCTGAAGAATCGAGCCAGGAAGGTTCGTGGTCGTTCTGGATCGCGCGCAATTATCTGCAGCGCGAGAAGGCACCGCCGGTGGTGATGTTCGGCAGCTCGCTGATCGGCTCGGCAACATTTTCGGCCGACAGCGTCACCGTGAAAAATTACCGGGACTGCGTGCTGGATCGCCGCGCCGCAACGCTCGAGAAAGATTTGAAAATGCGCCTGGGGCAGGGCACTGAAGTATTCAACGCTTCCATTCCCGGCTCAATGGCATCGGACGCGTACCTTATATCGAGAGCTTTGTTTAAAGAGGACGACAAACCTCAGCTTGTGATCATCGGCGTCAATCCTCGCGACTTCATCGACAATACGGTGACCGCGCCGGCGGATACGGAGCCTTTCCAATTTTTCTCGCGCTATGTTGGTCTGGGCTCACTATCAAAAGCTGCCTTCATCGATCCGTTCGCTTATCTCGACTGGACTTTCCATCAGTATTTGCCGCTCAAGAGAATGAACTCCCAACTGGCCGAGCTCGGCTCGCAACTGGCGAGAATTGGTCAGAAGGAAGAGGGCGCGCATCCGCGCACGCTGGTTTCTCACCTGAATAAAAAACGGGATATCATGCAGGTCTTCATGGGCGGCGGGCTGGACATTCGCAAAGGCGAGTGGCTGATTCCCTATCCCATGCCTTATGGCTTCCAAGACAACATGCCGGAATACATGCGCCGGTACAAGAGCACAAAAACCTCCCTTTATCCTTCAGAAAAAAAATTCTTCAATGCATTTCTGGCGCGCTTGAAAGACGAAAATATCAAAGTCCTCGTCGTCAACATGCCGGCCACTCTTCCGAATCGATCCTTGCTGCCCGACTCTTTCTGGCATGAGTTCAAGACCTATCTAAGCTCAACCAGCATCAAATATGGTGCTGAATATTTGGATCTCTCCGACGACTTCCGCTTCATCTCCACAGATTTTCTCGATACCGTCCACCTCAATTCGATGGGTGGCGCCAGATTGTTCAACATCATTGCCGACACGATCGGCAAGTCATCGACGCTTTCAGCGGCCGCCATACCGCAGGATCTGCCCACCGAGTTGCGAACGAATGTCCGCACCAGCGCATCGGAAAACACCTGGAAATAGCATGCAAACATCCGCATCCGCATAACAATTAAGTATTGGGTCTCAGGTCGCTTCAATTGCATCAGTGCAGTCGAAGTGCCTGGTTTAGAAGGAAGCTCCACAGCAATGTGGGGCTTTCCTTCTTTTTGCCGTTGCATCAAAGCAGGTTCCACTTTCATGAAACAAGTGCATTCGGGTGAACCTAAAACAACCCGCACTCAACTCAGAATGTAACAACTGACTTTATCGACCGGCGAAACAGTATTGACAGAAAAGATTCGGCGGCGACAATGGAGTCTATGCATATACACGTCACATTCGGACCACCCCCTACCCCGCGACCTCGCATCACGGGTTAGTCTTTGCGTTCCGATTCGGCAGTGTAAGACGACCTCGTGTCTGGCGGGGTCGCTTTTGCAAGAACATTTTTTCAACACTATTTCCGCAGAGGTTTTCAGATTATGCGCTGGTCACAGCTTTTCATTCCGACTTTGAAAGAAGATCCGTCTTCGGCCGAGACAGCCAGTCACAAACTATTGATGCGCGCCGGCTATATTCGTCCGCTTGGAGCGGGCATATACAGCCTTCTGCCGATCGCACAAAGAGTCAGACTGAAAATAATAAAGATCATCAGAGAAGAATTGAATGCAATCGGCGGGCAAGAATTCGTTTTGCCGGCGCTGCATCCGACCGAACTCTGGGAGGAATCCGGACGGATTAGCACCATGGGCGATATTATGTTTCGACTTAAAGATCGCAAAGGGGCCGACCATGTTCTGGGTGTTACGCACGAGGAGATTTTCACCTCAATTGCGCGCAACGCCTTGAGCTCATACAGGCAGCTTCCGCAAATCTGGTATCAGTTTCAAACAAAATTCCGCGATGAATTGCGCCCGAAATCCGGATTGCTGCGCGTAAGAGAATTCACCATGAAAGACTCTTATTCGTTCGATCTGGACAGCGCGGGACTGGACAAAAGTTTCAGCCTGCATAAAACCGCTTACGAACGAATTTTCGCAAGAGCCGGTCTGAAATTCGTAGCCGTAGAAGCCAGCTCCGGCGCTATGGGTGGCAGCGCCTCCACTGAATTCATGGTGCTGACACAAGCTGGAGAAGATCTGGTCGTTCTTTGCAAAAGTTGCGGGTATGCGGCAAACGTGGAGAAGGCGACGGCGGCTTTCGACAAGATCGAAAATGGCAATGCGCACGCTGATCTGGAAAAGTTTCCCACACCGGGATTGCGGACAGTCGAACAGTTGGCGAATTTCGCAGACTTCGCATCCGGCAAAAACCAGATAAAAACACTCATCTATTTTGCTGACGGCGAGATGGTTGTCGTGCTACTGCGGGGGGACCATGAGCTGAGCACAGCCAAGCTGACGGATTATCTGGGTGCGCAAGAAATCAGAGCTGCTGAAGACGAAGAGATATTCGCTGCAATGGGAGCCCACGCCGGGTCACTCGGGGCGGTAGGTATAAAACCAAAGGATGGTCACGCAGCAAAAAAACTGCTCGCCGACAATGCTTTGAAGAATCGCAGCAATATGGTCACAGGTGCCAACCACGACGACTATCACTACAAGGGAGTGAGCATCGAGCGAGATATCGAAGTCGATGGCTGGGGCGACTTTCGCAACGTGAAGACGGCGGACGCATGCATCAATTGCGGTGGCACGCTCGCCGTTGAAAAATCGCTTGAGATAGGCCACATCTTCAAGTTAGGCACTCGCTATTCAACGACCATGAACGCACAGGTTCTGCTTTCCTCGGGTGAAAAGGTGCCGATTGTAATGGGCAGCTACGGCATTGGCGTGGAGCGAATGATGGCGGCGGCGGTCGAGTTGAGTCACGACAAAAAAGGAATTATCTGGCCGCATTCGATTGCCCCTTACGATGTCATAGTCAATGTCATCAACGCTTCCGAGCCGGAGGCGCTGGCGGCCGGAGAAGCTGTCTACAACGACCTGCGCCAGGCGGGCGTCGAGGTTCTTCTGGACGACCGCAATGAGCGCCCGGGGGTCAAGTTTGCAGACAACGATCTGATTGGGGTGCCGCTCAGGATAAACCTTGGCAAGAAATTGAAAGACGGCGTCGTCGAGCTGGTTGTTAGGGCTACCGGTGAAGTCCAAGACATCCAGCTCGACAACCTGATTGAGGTCACGAAACAGAAGATTGCGGGCGGTTTCTAACCGGCAACCAAGAGAGCATATCCATGCGATATAATGGCGCGATTGTTCGCTCAAACCGGTAACCTGTCCCGGAAATTCGACGCTCGACACACCAAGGGAAAGCTTATGCAAAGCATCATCAAATCTACATTCCTGGCGATTACTCTTGCAGCCTCGTTATCGCTGTCGACAGCAGCTCAGACGCAAGACGCTCAACCCGTCGGGCAGACCACGATGACCCTGTATCAGGTCGTCACGGACGGGAACGGACAACAATTCGTCGTCACGAAGGCCGGTCCGAAGTTGCCTATTCCCGGCGCCGGATTGGCTCCCGGAACACAACAAGTGGCGATTTACAGGGACCAGGCCAGCAACTATTGGTACACGGATCGCAATGGTCAGCCGGTAGAAGTGACGGCCGCGCAGTTGCAGGGGTATCTCAACCGAGTGTACGGCGGGCAGATGCAGCAGCAGCAGCAACAACAACAGCAGCAGCAAAACAATTCGAATTCAAATAATTCGAACAATTCCAACGGCAATCAAGGGATGCGCATGCTCGGCACAGGTCTTGCAGCGGCAGGTGGTGCCGCCGCTGGAGCTGCAATTTCAAACTCGATGTACAACAACAATGAGTACTACCATGGCGTGCCCTACGGTGTTCCTATTTATCGCAACGCGACCAACAACCAGCCGTATTACATGAATACCGGCGGTAATCAGGTCTACATCAACAACAGCGAAAAAAATGCCGCGGTGATGAATCAGTGGAATCAGCAGGGCACCTGGGAGAACAGAAATCAGTGGGCAAATGCCAACAATGCCCAGCGTGCAAATAATGCGCAAGAAGCGGCTGCCGGAGGCGGCTTTATGAATCGCCGAGGTGAAAGTCAGCAAGGTGCCGGACTTCAAGGCGGTGCTGGACTTCAAGGTGGTGCCGGACTTCAGGGTGGTGGTGCGCAAGAAGGTGGCGGTCGTTTGGGCGGAAGATTCGGCCATCGCGGTGAAGGTGAAAACCAAGCAGCAGGTGCAGCAAATCACGGCGGACGTTTTGGCGGCGGCAACGAAGGTGGTCGCTTTGGCGGCGGCAACGAAGGTGGTCGCTTTGGCGGCGGGGAAGGTCGCGGTGTGAGACGGCGCGGCAATTGAGAATTAAATGTGGGGAGCTGACCGGCAAAATGCCAGTCGGCACCCCATTAGATTTTTTGCAATTTTTCTTATGAGAATGGCGCAAACACTGAGCTGGCTGGACTTTCCGCAGATCAGAGCGAAAGGCTCGTTTCATGAGGCTTTTCGGTCTTTTCGTAAGAAAAATTTGAAAAAATCTAACCGCATGCAGAAGTTGGATTTCTAGATGTTCGGCTCGTGTAATTTTTTCCAATTGCGAATCGAGACATTTCCGAATATCTACTTCAAAGGTGGATGTTTTTTCAAATATTTCGCCGCACCATCACTGAGCAAATCTCTGTGCATGCGCCATTCATCATTGAAAAACGCTACAGCGATTTTGCTGTCGAGTATGTGCGTGCCGACAAGATTCAAACCATCGCTTGCCTCGGAAAGTCCTTCGCAATAATAAATGCGATCGCCTTCGCGTTTTTTCTTGAGAGCTTTGCTGAAATACTGCGTTGTCGAATTCAACTCTCGGGGCATGTGTCCACTGACGACGACCACACTGAGTTGGCCCCATTTTTCAGGTCCGAGATCTTTGCGCCATTGCCTGACTTGCAAATCAATCGCCATCAACTGATCGGCGATTGCCTCGTCGACATTTTGCATGATCATTTTTTGCGTGTCTCTGCAAAATGCTGTCAGGTCCGCGCCGGATATTCTTTTATCTTTCAAGGTTGACTCCAACAGATTCAACGACTTATTAATCAATTGTTTCTGCCGATCAAGAACATCCCCCGTCAAGGCACTCTTATCCAGCGACGCCAGCGCGTTCTTCGACAATGAATGCAGCTCGCGTATTTGCTGCAATTTCTGCTCGCTGAGCATTTGATCCGTGTCCAATTCGAGTACAACAAAAGTAGCAAGCGGAATATGATCGACGGACTTCAGCAACGTATACTTTTCAGAGATCACCTGCGTCTTCTCTACCTTCGATCCATCGTGAAGGATGATGAATTCATTGACGGCAACGATGATGGGCTGAGACTTTTTAATGGTGCGAGTTCTCGTCTCGGCATAAATCTGCCGAAACTTATCGTTCACTTCCTGAAACTGCGGCTGCATTTTTACAGTGACGCCACCCATGGTGCCAGGCGTTTCCACGGCAACGGACTTTTTAGTCTCCTTCGCATATGCGCAGGAAGAATTTTGCGCGTGCGGTAGCCCCGGAGTCAGCAGCAAGGCGCACAGGGGGCTTGCAATCAGCCATGTCGAAAACGCGGACAGGGAAATTCTTGTCATTTTTACCTTTGAAACTGGATTCAAAACTTGTAGTAAAACCAGATCGTGCTTAAACCGCACGATTGTTGCACTTTTCCAGGCAAATTTCTACTTCAATGCAAGGGTGCAAACAGCTCGGGTGATACGGACTTTTCCCTCGACCCATCAATGATTTTTGTATGCTTGAAGACTTTCTTCAACTCGGCTCGCTCTTCCGGCTTGAACATGCGCTCGCGAATAATGATCGTCTTCAGATTCGGCAAGACGGTAAGCTTCTTCAAAGCCTTAGCAGATATCCATGTATCGGTGACATCAAAGAGATAGAGGTTTTTATAGCGGAGCACCGAATCGATACAGCGATCGGTCACATTGTTGCGGCGCAGAATGAGCACTTTTAACTGCTCGAATTTCGGCAACTTATTTACCGTCGCATCCTTCAATTGCGTTCCGGTGAGATCAAGCAAACGTAAATTTTTCAAGCCTTTGAGATGCTCTGCCACCCCTTCGTCGAGCTTCATTCGCGAGAGATTCAACTTTTCTAAAAGCGGCAACTTTTGCAAGACAACAAGTCCTTTTTCACTTACGAGGGTGTCGCAAACGCTGAGCTTTTGCAACTTCTTCAACTTACCTACAGATTGCAAACCCGCATCCGTCAGGTCAACACCCTGCAAATTAAGTGCCACCATATCTGTTTGCGTGCAGAAATCGGAAACTGCTCTATCATCAATTTCCAAATCCCTGCAGGTCAGATTGCGAATGATTGTCGACGGAAGCAGCCTAATCAGTTTCGTATTGCGGCTGCCGTTGTAATTCAAGACCAGATGCAGTTTGCAACCAGCGGGGACTTTCACCGTTCCGGCTGCCCATTCTTCCTTCCCGAGTTTTACATCATCTTCCTGCTCCGGCGCAGGCTTTACTATTTTGTACCGTCCGATAGGAAAGTTCGGAAAACGCACGACTGTTTCGCCCTTTGCCAGCGCGAATTCAGCATCAGCCAGCAAAAGACACAGAGTAATCAAAAATGGAGCCGCGGCTCGATAAATTCCGATAATTTGCTGCATTTATTCGCCCCGGGTGCCAAAAACGCCCAATAACTACCATACAACACAGTCATCTCTCAGCAAATCCTGAAGGCAAGTTCGATGTATCTAGTGGGTATATAAGTTCTGTTCCGATGGCCTTTTGAAATAGGGCTCAAATCCGAACAGGAAGCCTATGACGCCAAGCGAAGAGTCCAACAGGAAGCGGGAAAGGGAAACTCGAGACGATTTTACGATCGGCTCCGATTCCATCTATGATTCCGCCTCTGACTCCATCTATATTTCCGCCTCCGGTTCCACCTCCGATTCCGCCTCTGATTCCGCCTCCGATTCCGCTTCTGATTCCGCCTATGGGTCCGCCTCTGGGTCCGCTTCTCGTGCGCATCTCTCCATAGGCAGCCTCGTGGAAGGCAAATACCGCCTTCTGGACAGCCTGGGCGAGGGCGGCATGGGCGTCGTCTACAAAGTCGAGCAAGTACTGCTCAATCGACAGATGGCACTCAAGACTCTGACAGGCACCGAAGCCAGCGAACAGTCGATAAAACGTTTTCACTCCGAAGCAAAATTGCTGGCGAAACTCGACCATCCCGGTCTGGTGAAAGTTCGGGATTTCGGCTTCATAGATAACGTAAAGCCATTTCTGGTAATGGACTTCGTGCACGGAAGGACTCTGTCATCCGTGATTAAAGCGGCCGGTGTAATGCCGCTCGATGTTTCAATCAAGATTTTCGTCGAACTGTGTTTTGCGCTCGGATATGCACATGGAAAAAACATCGTGCACAGGGACATCAAGCCGAGCAACATCATGCTAACTACACCCGGACTGGATTCAGAAAATGAGCATGTAAAAGTGCTCGACTTTGGCATTGCAAAATTGATGCACCACGGTCTTAACGAAACCGCCGCATTGACTCGCACTGGAGAAATCTTCGGCAGCCCCTTCTACATGAGCCCTGAGCAGTGCCTCGGCGGTGCCGTCGATCACCGCTCCGACATCTATTCCATGGGCTGCGTGATGTTTGAAGTTCTCACAGGCGCACCACCTTTTGCTGGAGAAACATCGCTTTCCACAATGATGATGCATCAAAGCGAAAAGCCATTGTCACTTAAAGAAGCTTCGCTGGGCAGAGACTTCCCACAAGAGATAGAAACGCTCGTAGCGAGCATGTTGGAAAAAGATCCAAATAATCGCATTCAGAGCTTACTGGATGTCGCACAAATTTTAATCGGAATTCAGAAGGGTCTCGTCAGCGGTTCAATACTCAACAAACCTGTCAGCCTGCCTCTATCTGCTGAAAAAATAAAAGCGGCCAACCAAGAGGCGAGTCATGTGCCCAAATATCTGGGTTATGTAATTTGCGCTTTGCTGCTCGGAGTCTTTGGCATGCTTGCACTGATATATGTCAATCAGCAAGCGCCATCGCCACCACAAATTGAAATTGCACCGGATTTGCCACGCGAAAAATGGTGCAAGATTTCGCAAGATGGACGATATAAAATTTTCAATTTCCCCAAGGATTATTCCATAGGACATTTATCCATCGAAAAGAGAGATGACATTCGTCTGCCTGCTCGCGGTGAGGTCAAAGTTCCGGCCGACGCCAAGCTGTCCTTCGTGCCTAACAGTTCATTTCTCGCCCATCCGCAGTTTTTGCGAAATTTCGGTCCCTACGACGTTTCCATCATCGACTTTAGAGAAGCCGGCATAACAGACAATAATCAATACAAAATCACGCCTCGCGTTTCTATGACCGATGACGAGCTGCTCTACTGCAATCATCTGAAAGGACTGCAAGGGCTTGGTTTGAAGAACGTAAACATAACTAATGTCGGGCTGGAGTACATCAAAGATCTGCCGTTGAAACAATTGAACGTCGATGGAACCGATGTGACCGGAAAAGGGCTGAAAAAAATGCGGTGCCTGAAAAATTTGATTTTCCTGCGCGCCTGTCATTTGACTGAAGGAGACGAGATTTTGAAAGCGCTTGCAGGTTCCACCAGCATTCAAGACCTTGCCGTAACAGGGTCGGACGTCGGTGATGACGATTTGAAGTATTTGACGACGATGCCGAATCTGACTGAACTGAACATTGGATACAACATGCGCATTACTGACAAAGGTTTGAAATACATCGCCCAATTGAAAAAACTTCAAGTCATAAGCATCGACCAGACCAGTGTCACGGCGGAGCCGCTTCTGAAAGTTTTGAAGCAATTGCCTCTCACGAAACGACCTCGGGTATCGCAATTGGGCTGGACACCCGCGCAAATCGAAGCGCTCGAGAAGACATGGAAGCCCGATCAGCTTTAGAACTACTGATTCTGAAATGCTCTACTTGAAAGCTCATTTGTGCTAAACATATCCTGAGAGCAAATTCTATGGCAAAGATACTTATAGTCGAAGATGATCCGATGCTGCGCCAGATGGTCAAGGACGCGCTGGAAGCAGAGCGCCACGTCGTAGATGACTGTCCTGATGGGCGCAGCGGTATCGCCTTCATAGACGCAGGCGGCTACGAACTTCTGGTGCTGGACTGGGAATTGCCGCATGCCACAGGTATCGAGATTTGCAGCCACTTTCGCAATCAAGGCGAGCAAGCGCCGGTTTTGTTTCTTACCGCACGCGCTTCAATGGATGACAAGGAAAAGGGATTTGCTGTCGGTGCCGACGATTATCTGACCAAACCTTTCGATGTACGAGAATTGACCGTGCGCGTCAAGGCGCTGTTGCGGCGCCCGCAACAGATGAACAAAGACGTGCTCGCCATTGCAGGTATGCAACTCGACACAAATTCCGGTGTGGTAAAACGCGGCGAGGCGGTGGTGCGTTTGCAGCCGAGAGAGCTTGCATTGCTCGAATTTCTGATGCGTCACCCCGATACATATTTCACGGCGGAGGCACTAATGGCGCGGGTCTGGGACACCGACTCGGAGGCAACTGAAGTGGCGCTGCGCAGTTGCATTACAAAAATGCGCCGCAAGATAGATGTCGATGGTCAACCCTCTTTCATCGAAACATCGAAAGGACTTGGCTATCGAATCAACTCCAAGAGCTAGAAGCGTGGACCTGAAGCTGCCGAAATTGAAAATTCGTCAGCAACTTTTGCTTCTCGTCATTGCTCCGCTGGTTTTTCAAATTGGCATCAGCGCACTGCTCTATTCGGAACTGAGCAAAGTCAACAACAATCTCGCCGATCTTGTCTACAGAAGGCGTATTCTTGCGGTTCTCGACGACCTGCAGCGGGCGCACATCGAGAGCGCTTACACGGCGTTTTTCTACAGCATGGTGAAAACACCGGTTCTGTCCAATCGTTATCTCTGGGCTTCACAGCAAGTAGTGAAGAAGAAACAAGAGCTAGCCGACCTCACACGCAATCACAGCGAATATCAAAGAGACACGGAATTACTTTTGCGCCGCATCGATGAATGTAATCATGGTGTTTATCTGTTGATGAACCGTGACGCCGCCGATTTCTTCGGCGGCGAGCTGGACCCGATTCTAAATGCTCAGATCAATTATCAGGTCAATAAGTGGCTCAATCCTATGGGTGACAGTTTCGTCGCCATCAGATCCGAACCGGTAACGCCTGAGTCTTTTTCCGGCAATGCAGCAAAAATGAGGAGTTTGATTTCGTTCTTCTTCGCTGCCTGCGTTCTGCTGACGGGGTTGATAGCTTTCTGGGGGTCGCGCTCGATCATCCTCAGACTCTCCAAAATTTACACGCATGTAAACCAGGTAAAAGCCGGGCACCGACCCAACTCCAGACTGACAGGCGAAGACGAGCTTGCTGAGCTCGATCAAGCGATCTTTACTTCGGCGGAAAAACTTTTCAGCCTGCGTAATTTCAAGGAAGATCTGATCCAGGCTGTAAGTCACGATCTGCGTGCACCACTCACTTCAATTACGGGAATCCTTACACTCGCTCGCGACAATGCCTACGGAAAAATCAGCGACACCGCCAGAGAAGCGCTTGTAAAACCAGTGACGAGATGCAGATCGCTGGCTCTCCTGGTCAACGATGTTCTCGACTTGGAAATGGCAAAAGCCAAAAAGTTCAACTTGAAATTCGAACAATTCGGATTGGCGGAACTAGTGGAGCTGCTGCAGAAGAAACCTCAGATGGACGGCATAGCCATAGATTTCGCCAATGACGATCTCGACCTGGAATTCTACGGCGACCTTGAGGCGGCAGGCAGAACAATCATGAGCCTGTGCCTGGGCAATAAAAGCTCCATCACATTTTCACCGGACAGCCAGAATCACGTAGTGGCGACGATTTCTCCGGCACTGGAGGCAGGCAGAGACTATCATCAAAATGTAAAAAATTCTCTAGCCGGCAAACTTGCGCAATCTTGTGGTATCACAATCAGTGCCGACACGGAGCAAATGACTCTGGTGTTTCCCAAGTCGCCGCCGGACATGGGCACAGATACGTCTGCAATAACAGCGACAGAGCCGGAAATCACTCCATTTCCAGTCCGCCGTTCGCGCATAGCAGAAGCAGGTCTGGCTCTGGTGATTGTTCCGGCAATCATCTCCTGCAGCATGCTCTGGATGCTCAGCCAGATGATCGACCAATCGCAGGGCGAAATTCAAAGAGAGTTTCGCTCATATCAAATTCTTCGCTGTTTGAACGCCATTCATGCATCGCACATGTACTCAGGCATTTGCACAATCATGTTCAACCTGACAAAAACCGCCGAGTTCGCGGAGAAAAAACAAGCTTACAACCAAATGGCGCGCGATAACCTTTCCCGACTTCAAACCATATTTCAGGAAAGCTCCGACCAGCAGGAGCGCGAGATGGCAAAGAGGTTGGAAGAGCAATTGCGCGACATAATCAGGGTCGAGCAAAAATTTCTCACTTCCACCACCGCAGACATCAAAAACAATTTCAACGCATTGCCGTCCTACGATGACGGTCTGCCGACCGACCTCTATTCATACAGAACGCGCCTTGTACGGCAGAGAGAGAAGCTTCTTCTGGAGGATAGAACCTCAGGACTGCGCGACAGAAAGAAAGCAATTTTGATTCTTCTCAGCAGCATCATTCTTCTTGCGGTCAGCACAACCATTGCCCACCAGTTGTTGAGCAAAATACTGACTCGCCATTTGTTCAACGCCATAAACAATGCCAAACGATTGAACAGCACAGAACCGCTCAATCAGCCGGAAAAGGGGACAGATGAGTTGGCGGTGCTGGACAGATACATCTTCGATGCTGCGCAAGAATTGCGGCAGTTAGAAAACCAGCGGCTGGAGTTGTTGTCATTGCTTAGCGAAGAATTGAAGCAGCCCATACTGGAAACGAGCGCGGGCATCGCAAAAGTGCTTGAGACCGAAGGCGCGATGATGCCGGAGAAGTCGGTGACAAATATTCAAAATGTGGTTTTGGAGATGAGCCGATTGGGTGTGCTGGTCGACGATCTCACCAATATCGAGATGATTGATAAGAGTGTTCTTCAACTCAACCCTGCCGACTTCAAGGTAAATGATGTTTTCGCAGCAACCATCAACTCGTTGAAATTGCTCGCGGATATCAAATCAATCAAACTGGTTCCTGAGTCGACCGAGCTTGTAATGCACGCAGACAGAGAGCGCGTGCTGCAAATACTCGTCAATCTGGTCAGCAATGCCATCAAATTTTCACCTAACCAGACACAGGTGACAATGACGGCCGAACGCGTCGAGGGCGGCGTCAAACTATGTGTCAAAGACGAAGGATTGGGCATTTCGCAAGAAGATCAGGCAAAAATATTCCAGAAGTTCGAGAGAGCTTCGGTTCGCCAGTCTGCTCCCAGCAGTTCTTCCACCGCTCCAATTCCGAGCGCCGGGCTGGGCTTGCATATTTGCAAAATGCTCGTTGAAGCTCATGGCGGCTCGATTGAAGTATCGTCCAAACCAGGGCTGGGCGCAGCCTTTTCAGTCTTTTTTCCAAACCGCCGGGTTGGCAACCTTCCGGCAACATTGGGCGAATAATATAGCATCGTTGGCAGCGACAACCGGTTCGAAAACTGAGAGCTGCCGGCCGAAGCAAAATTTCTTTCCAGTCAATGGCGGAACTAGTGGTCGAGTTCCGCCATTTGACTGTCTGTAAGTGTGCTTGACTCTAAGGGATGAGTCCGCCGTAAGGGTTTCTATTAATTATGCGCTCGAGGAATTTGCCCGGACGATTCAACTCATTCGGCAAAGGCAATCCGCTGATAGGATCAATAAGTCTTGCAACTTGATCGCCGGCTCTGCCCACCTGGCGAAGATCGATGCCGGAGCCGTTCTTGATACCGGATTGCGCTTCATCGATTTCGTCGAGACTCTCGCGCAAATATCTTGCTGCTTGCCTGGTGCTGCCTCTTTCGAGCATCTTTACGGCGTTCTCGACATAATAGCCGGCAGTAATCGTGTCTTTGCGGGCATCGGCAAGATCAATCAAATCTTCGACATCGCTGTTTGCCGCGAGATTTCTTATGCCGTCAGTAAGTTTGTCGGCACCACGCTCGAGCGTGTCTGCGCTGGTGTCGAGCTGGCGAATCAAGGCGCTGGTGCCTCTGAAGTTACCGCTCTCCAGACGTTTTAACACGCTCTCTATGCTGTTTTCCGCAGTCTGCAAACTCTGACTGCTGTAGCGCAGATTGGCGTTGCCTGCATTGCGATTGTAGATGTCGCCATTATCGAAATCCACGCACATCACGTCAGTATCGCCGCGACTGCAAACTTGCCCGCGAAACTGGGTTTTATCCCAAGCCTGAACTGCAGCTTCGGATGTTGCGCTGTAGTTTGATGAATCTTGTACTGACTCAAAGCGTCCGCGTTCAGTCATCGGAAATACCCCGTAGAAACTGCATCAGTGCGAAAGATGTAACTAGTAAGGTCCAGTGGCGCCCATAGAGAGGGTGATTACAACGCGCCTTGACTGGACGTGGCATTCAGCATCAAAAGCATACGCGAGCCATCGTGGCACTACTGTGGCAGAGGAGAAAAGCCCTGATTTTCTTGCGCCGTAAACTATTTGAGCTGAGCGAGATCCTCTTCGATTTCCGAAGGGTCGGCATAGCGCTTCTTTAGATCAAAAGCCGTGCATCTGCGAACAATGAGGTCAATTTCTTCGCTCACTTCCGGTCGCAGTGAGCGCGGGCTGGACACTGAAAGAGGTTCAGGATCTTGCCCGGTCAAAAGAAAATGCATCGTCGCGCCCAAAGAATATATGTCGCTCTGCGGGCACGGATAGCCCTTCACCTGCTCGGGCGCCATATAAGATTGTTTGCCCACGACCGTTGCCAGACGCATTGCCTCGAACTGATGCGCAACAGTGAAATCAAAAAGCTTTATGTGCCGATCGCCTTTCCATATAATGTTGTCCGGCGTTAAATCGCGGTGAACAATGGGAGGCGAAAGCGCTTTCAGATATTTGAGGATCGAACATATCTCCGCCGCCCACCAGGCTACCAGCAGTTCTTTTGCCGGACCGGCGGATTTGATGTGCGCGCGAAGAGATTCTCCATCGATATATTCCAACACCATATAACCGCGGTGATCTTCTACGAAGCAATCGTGCAGCGCGACGATGTTTGGATGGCTGATAGCCGAGAGAATCTTCGCTTCGTTATCCAGCGAGTCTTTCATGCGCACGGATAGACCATCGTTGGCGTGCACGGGAAGAATGTATTCTTTAATGGCGACTTCGTCTCCTGCATTGAGACCATCACTGGTGGTATCACCGACATCAGGACCATCCAGCGTTTTTGCCAGATATGCAATGCCCTGCCCGCCCGCGCCGAGCACGCGTATGATTTCGAATCTGCCACGATTGATGATGTCGCCGGGCTGCAAATGCCCGCGCCGCTCGCGGGTTCCGGATGGCGCCAGATACTGCAGCCAGAGATTCGTGTAGCGCGTATCCTGACGTACCGGATCGCTGAGGCGGCGTTCGATCGCAAACTTTGCATTGGGAGCATTTTGTCGCGCTTTTGTAACGACAGTCTGTTCGTCTATCCAATTAAAACCTATGTCGCGCCGCAGTTTGTAAGCCAGATAGGCGCCCATCCGCAACATCACATACTCATAGGGCTGCTCCCCGCTCTCATCAACACCGCTCTCGACGGCGGTAAGCATTTTCCATGGAATGAAAAAGGCAGGGTCACGAGGACTCATACCCGGGCGCCCCATGACTATGCCTTTCTCGTCGACCTTTATAACGCGCAGCAAACCGCGCGTGCTTCTATTGCGCTCATCGATAACCAGACCGGCGTAAAAGATACCGGCAGATAAAGCAATCAACCACCAACTGCTCGTCAAAAAGGGTCCCAGAATATTCCACAGGCCCACCAGCGCCGGCACATGCTTGCTGAAAACGATTGCAAACGCAATGGCAAATCCAATGCTGATATTGAGATAGACTTTTGTGTAATCTTTCGGCGGTCGGTTGGAAACAGTCTCCACCACAATGCAGCGAAGTCCTGTTCCTTTGTCATTCTTAGTTCGCTCAGCCAAACTGCTACCTCGCCAAACGCTCTTGCAAAATGACTTGCAACCGATCGGCAATCATTTGCGCCGTAGGTCTCAACCGGGGATCCTGATTTTTGCACTCGCGAATCAACTCTTGCACATTCTTCCACTCGGACTTGCCGGTAGCTGTCGTGGAATAGGAAAACGGCTCAGGATCGACGCCAAGAAGGAGAAACTGCAAAGTGCACCCAAGCGAAAAAATGTCGCAAGAGGGACTCGATTTGCCTCGGAATTGCTCCAGAGACATGTAGGACGTCTTGCCGATGATGGTACCGGTGGCGGTGCTTAAAAACTGGTTGGCGGCACCGAAGTCAATCAAACTGATCGCGCCGTCGTCCTCGACAATCAAGTTATCAGGCGTCAGGTCACGGTGAATAATGGGCGGTTCCTTTGAATGCAGGTAGGTCAAAATGTCGGCAATCTGCTTCGCCCACAAAATCACGATAGCCTCTTTTTGCGGACCATGCTCCTTCACATACTGACGCAGGTTGCTGCCTTCCAAATACTCCATCAACAGGTAATGGTGAGCGTCCTCAACAAAAAAGTCATAAATTTTGGCAATGCGCGGGTGATTGATCCCTGCCAACAACTGGGCCTCACGCTTGAATAGATCAAGCGCGGCATTGCGAGCATCGTCTTCGCAAGAAAATGGCACCACCGATTCTTTGAGAACACAAGTCTTTTTATCTTCAGTCTGCGCAAGATAAATTGCCGAAAGACCACCTAGCGCTATTTGTCCCAAAACTCGTATGCGACCATCCTGCATCAAGGTGCCCGGGTCGAGCGGCACAAAAGCAGTGCTCCCCAGACGAGTTCCAATTTCATCCAGCCACAGACCTGTAAAGGACAAGTTGCCGCTTCCGGAAATCTGCATCGACGGAAGAAACTTGACGTTGTCCATGCTGGGCAGCCACTTAGCTTGCGGACTTTTGTTTCTGATCATCAGCAAAAGCATTTCCAGATTCTTTTTAGTAAACCCTGCCAATCGCAATTGCACATCACAGCCGTCTTTATAAACAATGCAGACACAATCGGGAGTATTGGAAACAAGCCGATTGCGAGTAAACTCTACCGAGCGAATGTCGGACCAGGGTCGTGTAAAACGAAAGCGCAAGCTGAGTGCATGCAGGGGCGACCAGGTAATTCCTTTGGAATTAGTAATGATTGGATAGTTGTTGAACAGACCCGATGCAAGAAGGGTCAGACCCAATAGAGCGAATAAACCGGTGGAAACGAAAACAGTTTGCACCGGGTGAAGAATAAAACATCCGAGGAAAGCGAATCCGAATATGAGCGCAAAACGAACATCGAAAGCGCTGGTATCGGTAAGCGATTCAAGCGTGTTCATGATGACGGAAAAAATTCCCACTTCCGTCTGGTGCGTGTATTCAATTTCGCAAGAATCAGGCTCAGTAGATTCTTGCCAGGACCCAACCGCTGCAGTCCTGGACTTTCTTGCCACCGGTATTTTCGAATCTGGCGCTACAGGTTCCATCTTCACCAGCTAACATCACCAGCTAACTGCACAAAAGAAATTCACCAAAAAACTTCAAGATTTGAGCTTTATGTACCCGAAGTACCCGATGTACCCCATGCCCGAAAAAACAAAGGGCGGGTCTAGTTTATAAGTTTTCGCGAGACGGCAGCCAGTTGACCATCTTCATCTCTTCCGAATAAAGAAGCGAATGCGGCGGACCTTCCAACTTTAAGCCCAGAGGGTCTGGCATCGAATTGATTGAGAAATCCGCTCGCGCCGGCGCCAGACTCCAGGGCACATGATGAATGTCGGTGCGCTGGACGATTCCATTTTGCGCGACCATAAGACAGTAACGCTCCGTCAAAAAATGCGGCAATGTATCGGGCAAGGCAATTTCCGCCGGGCCGATCGCTTCGTACTGAGCCTTAAACTCCGCTGGCTGATTTCGGCCAAGTCGCCTCGACTCATACTCAATGACGCCGTTCTTGTTTTGATAGCTCATCTTTGCGCGGTAATACGGCAGCCCATAAAATGTTCTCGCCCCCCAGACCGATGGATAGTGATCGGCATCCAGACTGAAGAAATACACTCCGCGCCTCTCGCCGAACTTCACATAGGTGCGGACGTTTAACTCCAGGAAATCAATGCAAAACGGCATCATCCTTCCTCTGATTTCACACATGCGAAAGGGAACCACGCCCAGCCATGCGGAACCATCAAAAGTATCGATTTCCAGCGGCGCGGGCAGCAATTTTTGCAATTCTGCAGGCGCAATGCGCCAGTGAGCAAAAAGCAAGTTGCGCCAAACCTGTGACATCACATATGGTGCCGCAGACAGGGGATAAGGTCGATGCGAAATTTCCTTCAGAAAATCCAAATCGCAATACCGCTCGGTAGTCTGCCATAGGTTATCAGATTATAGGTTCGCGTGTTTAAAAATGCGGCACCGGCGCAGACATCGCCAGCGGCAGCACCACAACCTTGCCCCGGCAGCCCTCACAAAGTGTTTTCGCACCTCGCCGTCCATCCTGCCGCAATACTCCCGGCTGCCCGCAAAATTCACAGACTTTGAAACTCTCGCTCGTGGCAATCTTGACGAGTTTTGTCATCTCATCTGTTGCATCGTTCATATAAAACTCCAACCCACCATATCTCTCTCTCACTTCGATGCAGCGATAGAACTCCTGCTCATCCTTCGGTTCAATTTCGATCAAACGTTCCAACGCGGCGGAAAGCCATCGCACTATGGGTTCCCAACCATCCCCGCAAGTAATCCCCTGAAAGCTCGCGCTTTCATATCGCCTTCTCGTTCCGATGTACAAGCGTGGATAATCGAACGCCAATGCCCAAATAAGATCTTCTTTCATAAACGCCTCCAAGAGGGTTGAAAACGCCGGCGACCGGGTGTTTTGAACATGATAGTTCTCAGTGCACCTGACAAAAAAGGTGCAATTCAACAGAGTTTGTTTCCCCGTCTAAATTACTGAACGGCGATACTCAGTATTGAAACTTGATCAGATTGCTGGCCGGATCGACGATGTATCTGCGGTCCCCAAAAAATTTCGGACCGATCAAAAGTTCGCGCAAACCATTGGCGAAGTGCACTCGGGCAAATTTCCGGGTGATCGGGCCAATTTCGACGTTCTCCGCATAGTAGCCGTCCGAATTGTGCTGAATGCCCAGTCGCTCCATAAAATTCATTGGCATGACGACACCGTCGGGCGCGCAGCCCGTATCGAAAATCGCCTTTGTAGAACGCCCGTTGACCAAAATATCGACGATCATCACGTTGCCCTCTCTCTTGAAAGATACGCTGTATCTGTCTGCCTTCGCAACTTTCACGGGGGCGGTGGCAACAGCCGCATTCACTGACTGACTGCCTGACGCCTTGCGCTCAGCTTCTGCGATCGGACTCGAAAACGGTGCTTTAGTCAGCCGAATATAAAAGCCGTCAATCTCATACGAATACTCTTTGAAAAAATTTTGACCGATGACACTCACGCCCGGTTCGCGAGTAAGCAAAACAGCGAGCCTTCTCGTCACGCGATCGACTGTTATTTCACCAGTGACCATGCGCATGGTCACCATTCCGTGCGGACGTGAAACCGGAATCACCGGCGCCTTTTCGATCTCAGCGGCGGGAAACAAGTCCGGATACTCATGAAGACTCATCACGCACGCACTCGCACCGGTATCGAATACGATGTCGCAGTAGCGTCCATTTACTTTCGCTTGAACGAACATATGTCCGTGCTTCATCTGAAAAGGAATGCGCGCGGTGTCCGGCAAAGCTTTCCACTGAGCCGCCGACAATTGCTCGACCTTGGCCTTCACCTTATCGAGGTCGGTTTTCGGCGCGACACTGACCGGCGCTCCTGCAGGCAGCTTCTCTAGAAAAGCGTTGCAGTATGTCGCTTCTTCCGACTTGGGAAAGTTTGTCTTGATGTGCTTGAACAACTCTATTGCCTTATCATCATGACGCAATTGCTGATGGCACAAACCCAAATAATAAGTCGCCCTGATGTTGCCCTGCTGCGCCGCCTTAGTGAAAACAGGCATGGCGGCGTCGTATTGTTTTTGATTGAAGAGAGTGATGCCTTGCTGCAGTTCCGAATTTCCTTGCGCACCAGCTTCGCGCGGACAAACACAACAAACGCAGACGACGAATGTCAAAAAAGCGAGCAGCAATTTGAACGTTTTGAGCGTTTTGAGCACATTGAACCTCGGACAATTTCAATGTACCAATTAGTGCCGCTTTCTACTCCGGGAATAAAATCGGAAGCGTCGGCGTCTTAATCAGTGTGAGCGCCGAAAATTTGCAGATGATACAAACCAAGCAACCGGCTGAAGATGATTTCGACAAACTAGCTCTGCAATACGCAGAGCAGCTTTACAGATTGGCGTTCGCACGTGTCGGCAATGCCGCCGATGCTGAGGATATTGTGCAGGAAACGTATCTAAAGGCATTCAAGAACTTTCCGACATTCAGGCACGAAACGTCCGTAAAAAACTGGCTGAGCAAAATTCTCGTCAATTCGATACGAGATCACTTTCGCAAAAGTGGTCGTGCGGTAGAAACTGTGAAATTTGACGACTCGGCCGAGCTGGACGAAAGAGTGTCAGAACCAGGAGCCGACGAACTTCTATGTCATTGCGAAATTCATCCGGAGCTAATGAAAGCCCTTTCTTCCTTGCCGGAGCAACTGCTGGCGCCCCTATTGCTCAGAGAAATCGACGATGCCAGCTACGAAGAAATTGCGCAGATACTTGACGTTCCGAAAGGGACGGTAATGTCCAGGCTCTTTAGAGCGCGCAGCCTGCTGCGAAAAAAACTGACGGGTGCCCGTGACGCGCAGGAAGGCTTAACGAGGGCAAAACCAAAATTGTGAATGAGGCTAAAAAATGGACTGCCGCGACATAATCCCGCTCCTTGAGCTGATGTTGGACGATCAAACAGCGACCGAAACGACCGCCGGGGTGATTCAACACCTCGACCAATGTTTAACCTGCCATGGGTCATGGGCAGACAGTCTTAAGGTGCGCCAGCAGCTCCGGGAATTTCGCAATGACATCCCGGTTCCGAAAGGATTTAAGGAACGAATACGAGATATACTGTCTCAAACCGTTTCCGAGCGGAAATTTGCTACTGTTGGTTCAGGGCACATTAAAACGGAGACCAAGGCCGGCGGCGGCAGGAAGGAAAAAATGGCGAAAAAGCCAACGAAGCGAGAAGGAACAGCTACTTCTTCCACATTTGAACAAAAACCCGCGCAGGGGGACGAAGAAAACTTCGAGGAAGCCGAGGAGGATGCCGCCTTTGCTATCGAAGACGACGAGGTTTCCGAGGAAGACGTCAACATCCAGACCCTGCAGGGCGGATTAACCGACGGCGACCCGATCCGCATGTACCTGCGAGAAATCGGGACGATTCCGCTTTTGAAAGCCGACCAGGAAATCGAACTGGCAAGAAAAATTGAAGCCGGCGGCGCGGAAGGCGCTGTGGCAAAGCGCCAACTGGTGCAAGCCAACTTGCGTTTGGTCGTATCGATCGCAAAACGCTACGCTGGGCGCGGCATGCAGCTTCTTGATTTGATTCAAGAAGGCAATTTGGGTTTGATTCGCGCAGCCGAAAAATTTGACTATGAGCGCGGTTACAAGTTCAGCACGTATGCAACCTGGTGGATCCGGCAAGCAATTACGCGCGCCATTGCCGACCAGGCGCGGACTATCCGCATACCGGTGCACATGGTTGAAACCATCAACAAAATCAAGAAAGCCACGCGGCAACTCGCGCAGGACAAGGGCAGAAAGCCGACGGAAGAAGAAATCGCGCAGGTGATGGAGATCAGCGTCAGCAAATTGCGCGAGATCATCAAAATGTCCGCGGAGCCTGTCTCTCTGGAAACTCCGGTCGGCAAAGAGGACGACAGCAAACTCGGCGATTTCGTCGAAGACACTGACGCCGCCACGCCGGCGTCGAGCATAACCCAGGAGCTTTTGCGCGAAGACATCATTGAAGTCATGGCAGGTCTGGCACCGCGCGAACGCGACGTATTGCGCCTGCGCTTCGGATTGGACGACGGTCGCCAGCGGACACTCGAAGAAGTCGGGCAATTGTTCGGCGTTACCCGCGAGCGCATCAGACAGATTGAAGCCAAAGCATTGAGAAAACTGCGCCACCCCAATCGCTCAAGGAAATTGAGAGAGTATCTCGATTAGGCGTAGCCGTTGAAAACAAAACAGAGAATTGGAATAGGCATCATTGCAGTTCTGTTGCTCGGTGGCGCTCTTTTACTGACGCGCGTGCAGCTCAAAAGCATGATTCTGCAAGTGCCTGCTCTGCGGAAGTTAATCGGGCACAAAACGGTCGATGAACAAATCGAGACCTACGGAGAACAGGCGCGCGGGCGGCTCCGCAAACTTTTCGAGTCGAGATCGCTGACATACCCGCCCGATAAGCTCGCCCTGCTTGGTTTCAAAAACACGCGCAAGCTCGATGTTTATGTGAGCATCAAAGACTCCCCATACAAGCGCGTTGTCACGTATCCGATCATCAACGCCAGCGGGTCGCTCGGACCGAAATTACGGCAAGGCGACATGCAGGTGCCCGAAGGTTTTTACCGAATCGAAGCGCTGGAACCCAACACCCCATATCATCTTGGGCTGCGCCTCAATTATCCGAATGCGTTCGATATTGAGCACGCGCGGCTCGAGGGGCGCGATGACCCGGGTGGAGACATTTTGATCCACGGCTCGAACGGCTCCATCGGCTGCTTGGCGATGGGGGATGTGGTCGCCGAAGACCTTTTCGTTCTTGCTAATGACACGAAAAGCAAGGACGTCCCTGTGATTCTTTGCCCGGTCGACCTGCGCGAGTTCAACCCGCCGCCCGCCAGTCCAAACGATCCCGCCTGGCTGCCGGATCTATATAAACAATTGAAAGCGAACCTGAAAAATTATCCGGCGCATTAAAACCACCAATGTTTTACCCGGGTAATATTGACGAGCATTTTTTACCCGGGTAATATTAATTGAGTTACAAAAAATTTTTGCGTCAAAATTTCACCATGGTCGCCCTGGAAACACAAGAAAAAACTTGCACGTCATTCGCCGGGTCCAAAATGATCGCGACGGGCGATTTAAGACACGTTGCACATCAAACTAAAAAAGCAATCGATGCAGGCGCAAAAGAGTTTGTTTTGATTTTTGACGATCGCACCGCTCAGCCGATTGAAATAGATTTTCGCGGCTCACAAAAGGATGTGCTCGCACGCATTGATGACAGCCAGAAACCTAATCTGGCAACCGGCTCCTCAAGCGTCAAAAGTGAGGATGCATCGCGCGGACCCGGTCGCCCAAAACTCGGAGTGGTGGCGCGCGAGGTTACTCTTCTGCCGCGACACTGGGATTGGTTGAACAGTCAACCGGGCGGCGCATCGGTTGCGTTGCGGAAACTCGTCGACGAAGCGCGTCATTCAAATTCCGGAAAAGATGCCATCCGGCAATCACAAGAAGCCGCATATCGATTCATGTCCGCGATGGCAGGAAATCTTCCCGGTTTTGAAGAATCCACGCGAGCACTTTTCGCCGCCGACGAGAAAAAATTTCGCGAACACATTTCGGCATGGCCGGCTGATTTGTCGGCGTATGCTTTAAGGCTTGCAGCGACAGCACTTCAGCAGAGGAGTTAGAGTCACTTGATTCGCGCATGTAAATTGAAAGCTGCTTTACCGATTTTGCTGCTTGCATTGTTGTCGATTTTGCCAACCACCTGTCAAGACGCACGCGCGGAAAAAAACAATCATTTCTTTTATTGTGCAGACCGTAACTCGTTTCCTGAAGGCACGCAGTATTTCGATTACGACAGCAGACCATGGAAAGATGACGAAAGCGCGCAAATTACAAAACTGTTGAACCGGATAAAGAAAGACGCGCCAGGCGTCGTAGAGATGGCCAGCCAACACGGCAAGATCGCGATATTGCGCAGTCCCTACATTCCTTATAAGAACATCCTTGGTAAAACAACAAAAGCTTATGTCCTTGCAGTTGACGGCGCATTATTTATTGGTGACGGCGCCGAAAAACAAAAAGACTTGAAGCGACTTCTGTTGCACGAACTGGTGCATATGGCAGATCTTGGCCGGCATGTCGCTTATTCTCAGAGATGGTCCAACTTTGCACGACCAGCTTTGCAAACCGCCAGACGACAGGTAAGCTGCCAGTTTCTCCTGGACTCGAAAACATCCGACTTCGCCGACCAGAGCTGGCCGTCGACAGATTCTTGCACGAGCCTAAAAGAATCGCTCTGCGAATTTGTCACTCGGTATGTGCTCGATGCCAATTTTAAAAAGCAATTCAAAGGTGCTGACTCAGCAATAGAGCCCTTGCTCAACCCGAGCAAAACAGATTTGAGTCTTGCAAAACACTATATGGCTGGGCGAATACACTTCCGCAGCAATAAGGTCGATGCAGCGATTACTGAATTCGAGCTGTCCGTAAAAGACGACGAGAATGCACCATCCCCGCATGTGTTTTTGGCGCAATGCTGGTTCCTGAAAAGCGAAAAAGAAAAGGCTCGAAAAGAACTGCAGAAAGCATGCGAACTTTTTGAACGCTCAAATGTTTCTATGACAGAATCATTGCACTGGCGAACAGTTTCGATGCTCGCCAATTCGCTTATGATTCTGGAAAAATTTGACGAGGCGAAAATTTTGTTGGACCGGCTTGCGCTTTCGCGCGTACAGTACGACGCGTCAATCTTCCAGCGCCGCTCGCTTTGCAATGAAAAACAAAACAATTTGCAGCAAGCGCTCCTTGATTTTTACGACTATCAATTCCTAAATCAGCACACTCTTGATTCCACGCACTAT
>JADYYD010000350.1 GCA_020853845.1 Candidatus Melainabacteria bacterium | reverse complement strand
TTTCGTGCAACAAATAGCTCTCCTAGCGCAGAAGCTTAACAAGCATAAGAGCTAAAAGAGCTTTTCTAAAAACGACGATTCCAGTGCTTATCGAAACTAAGCTATACGTCAATTCACACGCCCGTACGCTTTTCTCTCAAGAGCAAAAGGTCGCGTAGCGTTGGTTTTAAACCCCAAAGGAGCTTTGGACAAGAGAACTATTGACAGCCTGTGACTGTTTTCGCCGGCGCCCGTTTTTTGAGTTTTGACAACACGCCGGAACAAGCCCGTCTTTCAAACAACTCTACAAAGCTTGTGTGGAAAGACCGTTGTGCGTAGGTTGAAACTACATCTCTTCACAACCAAATCAAGTCTAGAAACCTCGCCCTAAGACCACTTCTGAAACACCCGCACATCAAATTCTTCGCTTCACTGCGACGAGTCTGAGAGCGGGTTTTCGTTTTGGTCGGCAGGGAGTTTCGGACGCGGATGAATGCAGCGCTGTCGACAGGCATGGTGCCGGTCGCAGCCTTTTTATCTAACCATCGGAACAGGAGGTACACATGGCCAAAGGAACCCTTGCATCCGTGCTCTTCGTGTCCAGCGACGCGAAAGCACACATGCCGCCCGGCAGCGTGAATGAACTCATCACGCAAGCCGCAGCGCTCGGCATCGAAGTTCAGGAAGTCGACTCCCAGGTCGACACTGGCAACACCGTGGAGAAAGCCCGCCGCTCGAACACCCGCATCGTCGGGTTCTTCGGCTACTCGGAGCAGGACATTCCCGGAATCGACGCTGCCACCAAATGCGGTGGTCTGGCGTTGACTCCCGGCGGTTCGGCTTCGCTGTGGTGCACGCGACGGGAAGGACGCTCTTTCCCCTTCGGACAACACCTGGAAGTGCGACGGCCCGCCGACGCAATCCTCGCCGTTCAGTCCGCCATCGCCGGCGGCTGATCGGTTTCTGGAGAAGGCGGCACATCTGGTTCCCACTCGGCGCACATCCGTGCCGAGCGCCAGGCGTGCGCAGTTCTCGACGTATCTATCAAGAACAACTGAAACATCAAAAGGAACTACGCATGAAAAATTCGATCAAGACGCAGGTGCGTCTCTTCTCGACCGACAACGACCACACCATGGTCGGCTACTTTGCCGGCGCCGTCCCCGCATGGCGCGAGCAACTTCCCAAGATCGCCAAGCGCCTCGGCATGACCGAAGCCGAAGCGGGCCGCAAGCTCGGCACCGTCTTCGCTCGGTTCGCCACTCACGACTATCCGTGGGCTGTGGCGCTCGCCTTCCACAAGTACTGGAAGGGCTCGGTGAAGGACTTCGTGCGCCTCATCGAGAAGCCGTTCTGGGATGCTCAGGACAAGTACCGCATCAAGTACGTCAAGCCGTACAACGGTGTGGAACGCGCTCTGGGCGACCTGGAGAAGCTGGGCATCAACCGCATCGTCGTCAGCGATGCGCCGATGTTCATGTGCATCCCGCGTCTCGTCTCGTCGGGTCTCGCCAAGTATTTCCAGGGCGTCTACGCTCTGGAGTGCAAGGCTCCCGACCTGACCCTCGTGCCCAGCGAAGAGTGGCTGCGTTTCGGCACCCGCCGCATCGCGCAACTCAATCGCAAGTACGCGGACCACGGCATCAAGGTGGTGCGCGAGATGCCCCTGGAATACGAGAAGCCTGACCCGCGCGGCATCGAGCTGGCGATGAAGGACTTCGGCGTCAACCCGGGGCAGGTGATCCACGTCGGCGACAGTCTCCCCAAGGACGGTGTTCTTGGGCTGAATGCCAGCCTGCGCGGATTCTTCTACACGCCGTATCACGCCATCGGGCATCTGCCGGCCGAGTACCTCGAGTACATCACCGGCGTGCTCAAGCCCGAGACCAACGAGTTCGACGGTCACGGCGCGACGGCGGCTCCGAGCAAGCCTCTGGTGTCGGTTCCGCCGATGCTGGGTCAGGGCTCGTTCGGTGACGCGCTCAATCACCTGGGCTTCCACAACCAGGGCGATTATCTGGACATGCGCCAGAACGCGCTGTTCAGGGCGTAAGCAGGTCTGACTTGGCTGGCGACCGAATCATCACCGAAGAACCCGACTGGCCGGGGGCGGACCTGCTCGCAAGGCAGTTTTCGCCCCCGGCTTCTCGTCGGCGGAATGAGGCGGTATCCGGCCGGTCATCTGCAGTGGCATTGAACGGACGAACGCAGGAAAGAGCGCAATCCCGTGCTCCTTTTGCAACTCGTCGTCAGGAGAATACGATGAAAATTCACTCCGCAACCGAAAGCGCGAAGGCTCCGAAGGAATTCGACCTCAAAGAGGTCTCGGCAATGGTTTTCCCCGGCGAAGGAGAAGGCGTCAGCCCCATCCTCGTCGAGTACGTGCCGGTTCCCGAGCCGATTCTGCTGCGCGATCATCCGACCCGGCGTTACGCGTACATCTACCAGCTCATCCCCATGGGCGGTGGTCAGATGGCGCGCGGACCGCTGCTGTCGGCGTCGATCGTGGACGTCGCGCAGAAGAACTGACGGGCGCAAGCCCAATTGAAACTCACTCTGTAACTACGAAAGGAGGGCACTCCATGTCCAAGCAACGTACGCACGAAGTGCGGCAAAAGAAGAAGGACCCGTTCCACTGCGGCACCATCACTCGTGAACAGCTCATGACGATGGACCGCGCCAATCGCCGTCAGGCCGAAATCGACTCGGGCATCAACCCGCGGTCGGGCAGCGGCGCGCACGGTGGCGGCAAGCACGAGCGCAAGCGCATCAGCGCCCGCAAGAGCCGCCGCGACGGGCAGAAGGAAATCCGCGACTGGAGGAATTAACCACCAGCGCAATAGCCTAAAAGGGGGCTATATGTTGAACATCAGAAGTCTCGCAAGAAGGCTTCGGCACCTGACCTCCAGGCTGCGGAATGGACGACGGTGGTCCAAACGCACTCTGGTGGTCGGTCCGAGCCAACCGGTCGACGGTGACTCGGTGGCATGTACGAAGGCGCTTCTTCAGCACCTGCGCAAGCAAGGACTGGAAGCCTTCACGCTGCCGACCATCGCCATGTATTCGCAGCTCGACTGGATCCTCACCCGCGAGGACTTCCATCCGGCGACGCTGCATCTCACCGGCGACAAGTTCGTCTGGGCTGATCTTCAAGCAGCCTACGACGCGCTCATCGCCACCTGGCGCCCCGACGAAATCATCGTCGTCGACGGGCAAGCCAAACGCATCGGCTTCGACACCAGAGGGGTCAAGGTTTACACCATCGACCACCACGTCAAGCCGGACGTCAGGCAGGACGACGAGCATGGCTTCATTCAGCCTGCTCCCGCCGCCGGATGTCTGCTCATCGAGCGGTTCCGAATCTACGAGCCCATTCTCGTCGTCAGCATCCTCACCGATACGTTCTGGCTCCGTCATCACGAACCGGCGCGCGCAGCAAGGGCACTGTCCGAGCTGACGCACCACGGTTTGAGCGATGACCTGCTGGAGCACTATCAGCGGAAGCTGCGCACGCGCAAGGACCCCGACATTCTGGACGCGCTCAAGCATGCGGACGTTCGCGAGTCCGACAACGAAGAAGCCGTGTTCGTCGTGCTGAAAACGAACGACCCGGAAATCCATCGCGGTGTGATGGGTGAGCTGGGTTATTTCTATCGGCACATCGCCACCGTGCGTGGTGACGGATACGTTTCGCTCGTGACGGTCGACCCCCACGTCGACTTGCGCGACCTCGTCGCCGGCTTCGACAAGTACGGCAGCGCAGGCGGTCACAAGGACTCGGCAGCAATCAACTTCAACAAGTTCGACAGCGGACTGGTTGAAGAGCTGTCTTCGGCATACTTCGCTTTCATCAAGGAGCATGCGGAGACAAAAGAGGGGGTGCTATAGATGACACACCCTCTCTCATCGCTCACGTGTGAGCACAGCGACACCGGGTAGGCTGCTGTCGGCGCGAGCCGTCCTCAGCCTATTCCGGTGTCGTTTGTTTTTGCCGGATTTGCTCCTATACGCTTTAGTATAACCATAAAAAAACAGCAAAACGCGCTGGCGATACGCAAAGACACGGATTGCAGCCCTGGAAGCAGCCGAGACTTGCGCCCCGGCTGCAATTGGATCAGTTCAGGCCCGTTCTTGAGGCAAACCTTCCCTCACCAGCGGTGCTTCTTACCCGCGGGCACCACATACAGTTTCTGCATGCGCTGGTCGGTCCAATAAACCAACCAGCCACACTGCCGCATCACCTTCACGACGAACGGCAACTCAGTGGCCGTCAGCCCGAAAGGCTTGTCGATGATGGCCGGATCACGCCCCACGGTTCTGATGTAGGTCCGATAGGACTGGATCAGCCAGTGCGCGTAGTTCCACGCATTGGCGCGCCGGTCTTGCAGAACATACTTCTCGATCTCCTCGTGCAAATCCTTCGGAGTGTTGAGCATGTATTCGATCCGCAGACCGCCATCAGCAGTCCGCACCACTTGCGCGTCGGCGTAGGTTCTGCCGAACGGCGGAACCAGCGGCAGGTTGCCACCCATGTTGCTTCTCCTCTCAACTGCGCGTCAGACGGTTGGCGAGAACATAGCGCCGCATGCGGCGCCGATAGAGAAAATTGAGATCATTCAGATGATCGGCAGGGCGGCTCTGCCTGTTCGCGATGCTGCTTGCGATGGCGAGAGCCCGCTTGCTCTGCACGACGACAGCCACGGCAATCATTACTATGATGCCGACTCCGAGAAAGAAGGACATCGTTGTTTTCCTTTCCTTGTGGTGGGGTTATGACGCTCGACCTAGCCGAGCAATTGATCTGTCGACTTCAGCGACGCCCGAATATTGACCTGCGGCGGCGCCCATGCTTGATGCGAAACTCAGAATTGACACGCTCGAATTCCGCCTGGGCCTCTTCGAGTTCTATGCGCCGATCGCTCAGAGTCGTCAAAAGCGCGCTCAAGAGCCCCTGCTCGCCGTCCCAGCGCGCTCCATCCTCCTTGCTCTTAGATGTTTGCCACGCCCGCATAGCCTCATTCTTGTCCGCCTCAGCGAAGCGAACTCGCAGCTCAATGCTCGCCACCTGTGCCCGTTTCTCATTCACCCGCTCGCGGCAAGCATTTAACCGCGCTATGGCAAGCATGGTGTCTTGCATAAAGACATCCAGCACCAGATGCTTCCAGAGCACGACAGCGACGATGAACAGCGCAGCCATAACCAAGTACGACATTTTGCAGTTTCCTTCACATCTGAGCGTGACCATCACGCTGCCTTCCAATTACATTGCAAAAGGGAGCAAACAACTGATGCCAACAGCCATTTGCTCCAAGTTCATGTCGACTCGTGGCGGCAAGCCACGCTCAAATTAGTCGAGATAGTCGATGAGTATTGGCTCTGAAAAGGATGCGGTACTGTGCTCAAATGGGGGGGTAGTGCGTCTTGAATAAACTCAGCTTATGCAGGCGCTCGCGCCCTTGCAAGAAAAAAATGCCGCAACGGCGAAACCCCAGGTCGCCGAACCGGCGCACTTTGTAGTTGCGCTTGTTGGCGTTCTTAACACAATTCACAGTTCGATAACGGCGGAATCGCTTGCTATCGGCTTCTCAGCGCTTGAGAGCGACTTCGCGATGGAGAGCCGCTTTCAGCGCCGCCGCGCCTGTCTCGGTAGCAAATCGCGCCGCCGGTGTTTCCGCCAGAGCATGCAGCATGACGAAGTCGTGGATGGTGCCCAGACAGCGAACGGCAGTGACATGAACACCAGCTTCCGTAAGATTATGCGCGTATCCTTCGCCTTCATCACGCAGCACATCGTTTTCCGCAGTGAAGATAATCGCAGGCGGCAAGCCCTTCAACTGTTCCGCCGATGCTTTAAGCGGGCAGACTTTAGGATCGTTTCGCTGCGACTCGTCGGCGTAATTGTTCCAGAACCATTTCATTGCTTCGCGTGTCAGGAAGTGGTTTTCGCCAAATTGCTCGTATGATCCATTGTCGAAATCGGCATCGGTGACAGGATAGAAAAGGCATTGAAATGCCAGCTTCGGCCCGCCTCTTTCCTTGCACATCATGGTCAATGCGATAGACATATTGCCGCCGACGCTGTCTCCGGCAACAGCCATTCGCGATGCATCGACATCGATTTCTTTTGCGTTTTCAAAAACCCACTTCGCAACAACGTAGGATTCCTCGATGGCAACCGGGTATTTCGCTTCAGGCGACAGCGAATAATCGACAAAGACGACAACAGCGTTAGCCTTGTTCGCCAGCTCCAAACAAAGTCTGTCGTGCGATTGCCAGCCGCCCAACACCCAACCGGCGCCGTGAATGTATAAAATCACGGGCAAAGTTTCCTTTGCGCCTTGCGGTCTGGCTATATGAACGTTGATGTCTCCTTTGGGACCGCCGGGAATTTTTTTCTCTTCGATTTGAGCGGCCATCTTCGCCACTTTGTCGCCCTGCAGTCCGTCGAACACTTTTCGCGCTTCTTCCGCAGTGAGCTCATAAAGCGCCGGACCAGTGGACGCGTTGATTTTGTCGAGAAACTCTCTGGTGGTTGTTTCAATACCAGCGCTCACTTTGACGTTGCTCATAACTTGCTCCTACTGAAGAGCGCAACAGTATATCCTCTTGCAAAGGCTCAGCAATCCACCGTTCGAGGCAGCATCTCAGGTTGTCATGCGCCACCTTCGCTACCACCAGTTTCAACATGAAAGGACGCACATCCAATCTCGCAGGCGCCGCCTATTGCGCGCTATTCTATTTTTTCGCGCCAATGGTTTATATGCCAGAGGTGCGAAGCAGGGATTTAGTCACTTAATACAGGTTTTCATGATTGCAGGTTAATTGACACTAGAGGCTCAACTTGCCAGGTTGAAGTTCTACGCAACTTGTTTCTCTTTTCGTGCAACCAAATCCGGTAATTTACCTCTAGTCGCCAATTCGGGCTTTTCGCACGCGCTTACGCGCTGTGAGAGCCGACCCGACTGGTGATGCACGAACTGAAGATGAGTGGCGTCTTCCCGTCCGAGTGAAAACTTAGCAGAGCCGACAATGGCTCTCAGCAATGGACAAAATCATGGACAAAACCGCAATCGCAAAAATCTCCTTTTCGGCAGTTCCCGGCATCGAGCAGGATGTCCAGGACAAGGCCATCGCCTCCAAGCCGTTTCAGGACTGGCTCGCGTCGGTCACTGACCGCTTCGTCGTGAAGGGCGTCAAGTTCCAGTCGGTCGACATGTTCGGACCGCGCGTCGGCTTCATCAAGTTCGTTGCCGATGTCACGGACACGAGCGGCAAGTTCATCCCCGGCATCGTCTTCATGCGCGGCGGCGCCGTCGGCATGCTGCCGGTGCTTACATGCAAGGGCAAGAAGTACACCATCCTCACCGTTCAGCCGCGCATCGCCACCGGTCGCTTCGACTTCGCCGAAATCCCGGCGGGCATGCTGGACGGCTCGGGCAACTTCGGCGGCGTCGCCGCCAAGGAGCTCAAGGAAGAGCTGGACATCACCATCGCCCAGGAAGACCTCATCGACCTGACCGCGTTCGCCGGCATGGCAGGCGGCTTCTTCGTGTCGCCCGGCGGCACGGAAGAGACGCTCCGCCTCTTCGCCTACGAGCAGGAAGTCACGCAAGAAGAGCTGGCGTCCTACGAGGGCAAGTGCACCGGCCTCATCGAAGAGGGCGAGCAGATCACCCTCAAGATCGCCGAGCTGGACACGCTCTGGAAGGTCGATGACGGCAAGACCGTCGTCGCCTGGACGCTGTACCAGCAGTACGTCGCATCGAAGACCGCCTGACGGCGGGCTTCTCGAACATCGTCTTCAAACAGGGCAGGTGGGCTGCCCTGTTCAACTACTGCTCCGCTGTGTAATGGCTGCGCGACCTCATCGCGTGGCTGGGCGGCGGGCAGCCTTGTGAGTGCGTCGCCTGAAAAACGCGCTTGCATGCCCAACAATTCAGGCAAGAGGAAAACAAAGTGAACAAGCATTCAATCATCCCCACCCCCGGCATCGCGCAAACTGCTGCGGTTGCCGCCGCCTACATCGTGCTCGAGACCGCTCTGGAAGATGCTCAGACGGCAGCCACTCTCGTCAAGGAAGCGAACGGCAACCTTTGCGAGAGCGCCGACTTCATCCCCGCCGAGCCGTCCGACGACATCCGCTGGAACAACCAGGGCGAGTACTACCGCACGCTGCGTCTCATCGAAGAGAAGAAGTTGGAGAAAGAGCATCGGCGCATCACGCTGTATGGCTGCAAACTGCGCGCCATGCAAGCGATTACCGATCTCTACGGCGCCCGCGAAGCCCTGGTTCTCGCCGTCAACGCATTGCGTGACGCCGTGGATCAGGTGAAAGACGAGAAGCTCAAGCTTCAGGCTGACGCGGCGCGTTGCAACGTGTTCTACGCCGAAGCGCTGCTGCTCAACAGCAACAGAGCCGCTCGCGCCCACAGCAAGGCGCTCAGCTATGGCGTCGGCATCGAAAACGCCTACGCCGGCAACGGCGCCATCGACCTGCGTGCTTCGCTGAACGCCGAATACGAGCGGCTTAGCCGCGAGTGGACGGTCATGTTCAGCGGTCACGGCTCGAAGTTCCGCTTCGAAGGCGGTGACGGCACGGAAGTACCCGCCGGCCCGTATCTCACCATCGATGAGGCGCGCGCCGACGGCATCGACTGGGAATGCAGCGCCGACACGATCGGTGGACGCGCCTGCCTCTACAACGTCCGCACCAAAAAGGACGGCGGCAGATTCTAATCTGACCTCATCCGGGGCAATGTCGTCGGAGTTGGCCGCAAGCCAATTTCCGGCGGCATTGCTTTTTGCGCCGCAACTACTATCACCTGTAGCACTAGTGAGCCGGTTTGAAACAACTAACACGGGCAAACCGGTTTGGGTTTAATGCCGCCAAAACAAACCAATTATTTTCTAGAACGCTTATTGACTCTCATTCTTGGAGCTTATTAAGCTGAACTTATTACCTGTCTTTACTCATACATCATTCCTACCTCACAGGTCAGCAACCCGCACACAAAGGCACGATCCGTTCACCGTTTCATTCTTCTTCGAAGAACGGGTCGTGCCGCATCTGCGCGGCGCTGATTTCTAATTGCAGAAACAGCGCATCGCCTTGGAGGTCCATTGAGAGAAGTCGACAACCCGTACCTGCGCTTCTTCCTCTCGCTCGCGCACCTGCTCTACCTCGAACAACTTCCCGGTCTGCACGTCGAGCGCGAGTTGGAAGAGTGGGAGTGGAACGACATTGCCAGAGCCTACTGGCGGCTCGGCAAAGAGCGTGAGGCGGCGGTGCAGCGCTTCGCCTGGGCGATTCCCAATCTTTCTTCCCTGCAGGAGATTGCCCGGCACGGCTCGATCATCGAGCTGGGCTGCGGCAACGGATACTGGGCGTGGCTGCTGCGCAAGATGGGCGTGGACATCCTCGCCTGCGATCCGCTTGCCGCCGGCGCCCCCGGCTCTCATCGCGATGAGGGCACCAGCGCCTGGACGGAGGTTTTCCCCGCCGGACCGGAGATTCTCAGCAATGCCGCTCACCGCGAGCGCACGCTGTTTCTCTGCTGGCCGCCTCCATTCAGTTCCATGGCTGCCGATTGCCTGAAGCTGTACCAGGGCGATCGTCTGCTGTACGTCGGCGAAGAACCCGGCGGCTGCTGCGGCGACGAGGAGTTCGAAGAGCTGATCAACCGCGACTGGGCGGTGGAAAAGCGCGTCAACATCCCGCGCTGGCCCTCTCCTTTCGTCAAGGACTCGCTCTTCGTCTACCGTCGCAAGTAGACGCCGTGCCGCTCCCGCGCCCCAGCCGGCAGGCAATCTTGCCTGTCCGGCTCAGGAGGTCGCAAGGACGACACCATATCCGGTGCCAATTTTCTTTCCAAAACTCCTACCATCTTCTCTAGTATCGCCCTTGAACGAAATTCTCACCCAGTTTTTATGTGTTTAGAAATATCGTTGATACCGAAACGTGAGCGCTCCTCATTCGCTTTTACAAACCGCAGCCACCCTTTCCACCATTCACGGTCAGGAGATTCACCATGCATCCCAACCCACAGATAGCCACCGATAACGCGGGCGCAATTGCCGATTCCGAACGGAATGATTCGGCAAGCAGTGAACTTTCGGCAAGCATCTGGTCATCCATGCAAGATTCGTTTCGTGCTCTTTCAATACAAAACCGAAATACACAAAGCGACAAGACCTGCCTGCCGGAAACGGAAGTGAAACCCGCCGACGGTGTTGAGCCGCCCACCATGGTTCACAAGCTGACCGCATACGGTGAATGGCTGCGCGAACAAGCGGGCATCGCACTCAACATCGAGCCGCCTGAAGACATTGCACCGCTGTCGCAAGAACAGCAAGATTTGCTCGACGCCGCAGGACCACGCGCTCAAGAACTGGCGCGCAAACTTCTCGAGATGTCTCAAGGTGGAATAGACCCAACTATGAGACAAGATTTGAAAGAACTTCAGAAGCTCTTCAACCAGCGCAATGTCTCACCCGACGAAGCCAGAGAATTCTACAAAGCGGTTTGTGACGCAATCAATATTCAACTGGCTGCAAACGGCAAAGATTGGATGAGAATTGCGGTTTCCGAAACCACAGGTGAAGTCTATGTCGGCGTCAAGTCGCAATTGGACGGCAAATTCAAGCCGACATTCGAACTGCGCAGTCAAACTGACTGCCCGCAGATGCCTCAGTGAATTTGTAATCACTGACTGGGTTCGTTACTTCTGGAAATCAACATAAGACTGGCGTAGCGATCCGGACTTTGTTGCGTGAGACTGCCCAGATAGGTTTCACCACCATACGAACTGATGCGGCCGACCAAACCTTTTTCAGAGAGTTTCATATTGATCCAATCCATAACCTGGGGATCGATAACACCGTTGTTCTCAGTCTTTTTGAGTACCGCCGTGATCTTGTTCAACATCTCGACATTGCCGCCGCTGAAACCGCCGTCACTGAAAAAGTTCTCCAGCAGAGGATAAAGGTCATCTCGAACCTTTTGCTGCTCAGGTGTAAGAACCGGATATTCCAGGGGCAGCGGTTCGTTCATCTCGCGCTCGTTTTCAACTTCCATTCTGCGCTCACTCTCATCGGCCTCCTTGGTGTAGGCGTCGAAGTCGTCGTTATATGGATAATCTCTAGTTCTGCCCTCACGGAAATTCTTTTGGCTGTCGTAAAAACCCACAAGAATCGGTCCTTCCCCAAACTCGAGAGGAACCGCTGTGGAAGTTTTCAACAACGAAGAGAAATCGAAATCGTTGCGATAAGCATCGGCGGCTATGGCGGAAAGT
>JADYYD010000349.1 GCA_020853845.1 Candidatus Melainabacteria bacterium | reverse complement strand
ACGCCCGCCATCAAATGCCCCCAGGATAGTCTTCTTCAAATTGAAAGCAAAACTAACTTGCGAAATCGGCTCGTTGACCGTAGACTTAGCGATCAAATTGACTCTCCCCGCTTGAACTGTTGTGTGTTGCAACCCAGTATTTTAGGCGGTTTCGAGAGTCAATTCAATTCTTTGATACCGTATGTGATACCGTATTTAGGGTCGGCAGTTCCCTGGAAACGCCAGGCCGACTTGAGATTACGGCCCGCTTGCCAGCGAGCGAACGAATCACCAGAATTGACCGCCCCTGCTCCTTCTTGCCTGCCTGCCAAGGGCTGCAGGCTTGGAACAGCATGAATAATTACGGTGCTGATGTTCAACTAAAGCATATAGGAGAAATCGCGCCAAAAATGAGACGAGTGGAGAAACCATTAGAGAGTGCCGTTTTGCACTCCCCAATGATCGATCCGACTCGTCCCAAGCTGGTAGTCTGCGCCTTGCCTAAGGGCTCAGTTTAATTCCCACTACCTGGGAATGTTCGTCGTGCCGATGGGGAGCCACGCGCCCTTTCCGTTCGCCTTGTCGATCCAGGTCCACTTGTAGCGGACGCCGTTGAACTCCAGCCTGAAATACAGACCGAAGTATTCCGCGGCCTTTCCGCACGCATGGAACGAGTCGGCGAACCAGTCGAGCGAGACGATTTCCTTGATGCTGGCGACCTTTTCGTCGACCGTCATCTTCAGAACGATTTCGCCGGTCGGCTTGCGGTGACCGGGATTGCGATCCACATCGACCAGCACCTTCGCCTCCTTGATGGCGAAGTTGACACGGTCGTGCGCGGCGTTGAACCACCAGTTGCGGCGAGCCAGCGTCCAGGGGCCAAAGCCGATGCGGCGCAGGATGTTGAGCTTGTTTGCCTTGTCCTCGCGAACGCGGCGCTCATCTCCGATGCACTTGTCGGCAATGACCAGAATCGCATGCGCTGCACTGTGGATGCCGTGCTTCAAAACGCGACTGGAGCGGTGGTGAACGATCAGCTTGCACACGGGCGCTCTGAATTCCAGAGGCACGCCGCGCTTGGCCAGGTAATCGTTCATGACCCCCGCACCTTCGATGTCGTGCTTGTCGATGTCGATGGCGCGTCCAACGTCGTGACTGCGCAGAGCCACCGGCAAAATGAACTCACGGGTGACTTCGTCCACGAGCGGACCAAAAATCGCTTCCAGTTGAGGCAGGAGCGAATTCATTCCGAGATCGTGAACTTCTTCACCGTGGTGGGCATCGTGCCGGGTTTGCCAGGAAGAGTTTGCATCTCCCTCGGCGTACTTGTCGAGATATTCGCGATCCTTAGGCATGGCATCGCGAATCTCGATCAAACGAGATAGTTCCATTTCTTACTCCAGTTTTTCTTAGCGCCTGCCACCCAGCAGTACGCCTTATTTGCTTGAACACTTCGGATGGATAAGTGGTGAAACCCAGCCCCGTCGAAGGAGGTGAAAACATCTGGTTGAGGTGCAAGTGGTGCGGCCTTTAGGTCCTGATGTTTATGTGTCTCCTCTTCAAAAGCGTGATTATGGGTTAGGCCTTTAACCTAGTCCTAGAGGCTCAATCAGAGCAAGCACTTTGAGCCTTGGTTTTTTGTACTGAGAAGATTTACTTGGCAAAAAGAGTTCAAAAAGAGCTTAAGATCTATGTGCGGCGGCTATGCATAGCTGACTCAGTTACGCGAACTGCCGTGCAAACTTCATGCAAAACAGTTGTCTGCGACATGTTTCGTTAGAGGTTTCAGGCTGGCGGCAGGAAATAGAAACAGCGCCTGGAAGAGCACCATGGTCGTCTCGAGAAAGCCAAAAGAAAAAGCGGCACCACCTGCGGTGCCGCTTTCTAGTTGTTCGCAGGACCGGTGCTGCCCTCGGTATTGACCATCCCTGGTCTCTCTCTCTGGAGTGCCTGCGTCATCGATGTTTGTTCTACGGGTGGCTCCTTCAGGTTAGGAGGGCGCCAAGAACAAATTCATGTTAGCAGATACAGCAGCAAAAACATTGGGGAAAGTACGAAAATATCAGCTTTCCGCGTTCATTTGAGTCTGCAATTCGTTGAGCAGGTGTTCGATAAGAACCTCTGCCTGACTGCGTCCCAGCTCATCCCAATGAGGAACTTTGAAGCGGTTGACTGAAAAGCTGTCCGCCTGTTCGTCCGACCAGCCGACCAGATCGAGCGCTCGACCGAGGATCGTCAGGTAGTTTTGATCGGTGATTTCGCCCAGGAATGGCCCCTTTTGAACGGGCGCAGCCGGCGCTTTTGGAGGTTCCGGTGGCGCCGGCGGTGCTTCCGGCTCTGCTGGTGCCGCAGATACCGGTGGCTCGAATGGCTGAGGCGGAGGCGTCAAAGCCCCTCCCATCGGACTCGAATCCGAGCCCGGTCCGGTCATATAGGGTGCCGGCGGCGGGGTGAGAAACGGCGAGGAAGAGGACGAAGACGGCGTTGGAATAAAGGGCGACGAATCCGAAGCCGGAGGATTGAAAGGTGTTCCACCTGTAGGCGGTACCGGAGGCGGTGGCGCGTCCGCAAAGGAGCTTCCGTAAGCCGGCGCCGCAGGCGGTTCCTGTGGTTTTGGTACGTCTGCCTCGCGAGCGGCCGCGTCGCTTGCCGATTGAATCACCGAAGAAAACATGTCGTCAGCCGGGCCGGGGGAGGGCGGCGCCGAAGGCGGTGTTGAGGGTGAAAAATTAGATGGCGGCTCGGCAGGACGTGGCGCTCCTGAAGGAACGGATGCCGAGGGCGACGGCATGAAGGGCGTCGATTTGAACGGATCTGCCGCCGGCGAAGGTGGCGGGGGCGGCGGAGCTGATGGAGCTTCGCTCGACACGGCAGAGAAGCTCCCTGAGGTCGTAACTGAAGGCGCACCGGCGCTCAGTCCAGCACTCATTGATGAAGGCGAAGATGACGGCGAAATTAGACCGGCGCTGCCGGACGCACTGCTGACCGGAGTAATCGTTGGAGCTGGTGTAGGCGCAGGTGGAGAAATGGGCTCTTCTTCGTCTTCTTCTTCGTCCTCGTCGCCCGGTTTTTCCTGCGCGTCGATTTCGTCGAGCAATTCTTTTACTTCCAAAGAGGGCGCCGTCTCTGTCGATTCGTCCAGGACTTCTTCTTCCAGTTCGTCTTCTTCTTCAAGAAGCGCGTCGGCTTCTTCTTCGCTCATGCCTACTGAAGGCGCAGATGGTGCTGAAGGAAGTGTGGGAGCGGCAGGAGGCGGCGGTGGTGGCGGTGGCGCCGCCGCATTGGGCTCGCCGATTATGCTGCGGCGCTCCGGGGCGGCGGGCGTCGATCCGAAACTTGAACCGGAAGACGCTCCAGGAAATGGTGCCGAAGCCGGACCGACTTCAAAAGTCGATTCTTTAGGCGTAGCCGGAGCGCCAATGATTGATGTTCTTTGTGGGGGCGGAGGAGGAGGCGGCGGCGGAGTAAACTCGACCGGCGGGCCCGCCGAATAGTCAGGACCGATGGAGATTTCTTGAGCCGGCATAGGCTTGGGCTCCGGCGCGAATTCGCGCTGCACCGGCTGCCACGGAGATGTCGTTTCACCCTGCAGCTCTTGCTTGAGTGTGATCGAGATGAGCAGTTGGCGCAATTCGTCGATTTGCCTGGAGATTTCGATAAAGCGTCTTTCGGTGAAATTGCGAAACCCGATCAATGCTTCCGAAAGCACTTCCGGATTGCCTGGGGGCGGCGGCAAACCAATGAGCTTGGGCGTAACCAGCCCTTCGGCTTCCAGTTGCGGACGGATTTGAGAAGTCGGCCAACCTTGTTCGACCAGCTCTTTGATACGCTCGAGTACCGACATATCTTCGGAGCGATACTGCCTTTGCTGCCCCCGTCCTCGTTTGATCTCGAGACCGAACATCAGTTCCCAGCGTCTCAACTGGTGAACTGATAGCCCCAATTTGGCAGCTACAGCATTGATTGAAAGCATATCGGCTTGAGACATGAACACGACTCCAGAGTAGGTTGTACTACCATTATATACACTAACTAGCGCAGGTGGCGCAGCTCCGATACTTGCTTATTGAAACCTGCTAAAAGGCTTACCCTGTTTCTGTTTGAGCGGTTGTAAACGCCTCCGCGCCGAACGCGTTTAATCTGCAAATTTACCTAAATAATACTATGCGATATCATAGAAAATCAGCAAAAAAACAGAGAGAAGGTGCCGGGTGGCACCCTCTCTCTGAACATGTTTTCGTCGCTAGTACTCAGGGATTAGCTGAGCACGCCCTTCGAAAACGTTTTTCCACGAACGAGCAGCCGTTCAGTAGCCGTAGCCGTCGACATAGTGTCGGCGACCGTCACGGCCTCTGTACACGTAGGCGCGGGCGCTGTGGTCCCAGTAGGCCACGTAGGTGGCGCGGACGCGAACGTTCTCCCAGCCCCAGCGGGTCTGCACCTGACGGTACTCCCAGACGGTGACGGTGATGTTCGCAGGACCGCGGTCCCAGCGACGATCGTCCCAGCGACGGTCGTCCCAGCGGCGATCGCCCCGGCGGCCGTCCCAGCGGTCGTTGCAGCGGTTGCGGTTGTCGTAGCAGCCATCACGACGACCGTAGTAACCGCGATCGCGGTAGCCGTCGCCAACGTGGACGCCGACGCCGTCACGGCCGATGTGAACGCCGACGCTCTGAGCGCTGGCAGGGGTTGCGGTGAAGGCGATCAAAGAGCCGACAAACGCGAGAGCAATTGCGAGGTGTCTCATAAAGTCTCCAGTTTTTTGGACGCAGAAAAACCCGCCAGTGAGCTTGCCCTCACGTGCGAGATTCTCGTTTGCCCGGTTATTGGTAGGTGATTTTTATTGCCCAGGCAAGCCTACCGCTCGCTAGACAACCTTCTGATTCCTAACCGTACGCAACCAGTGTCTCCGCCCGTCGCTTGCGCGAAAGGAATGAGAGCTAGAAAGGTGGCAAGGGTGAGCGCTTTCTTTGCTGGAAATTACGGACTAGGTCTTGAAAAAAAGAACAGAAGTACTTTGAAGCTAGCAAGAGCGCAGATACCAACTCAATGATGGTTTTGGAGATTTTCTTGCTTAAGTGTGGAAAACACGATGCTCTCTTTACAATTGGCAGCGCCAAAATGCTCATCCTTGGGCAATTTCCATCCGCCTGCGCTAATGACGCGAGTGTTTGAAAAAGCACCCGCAAGAGTAAACAAACCGCTTAACTGGCTGAAGTCCAGACAAGCTAGCGCGAAAGCTTTCTTGTAATATATGTGCTCGCCCGTCGCCGGCTCTGCTTTCAGGCAGCGCCGCGAGAGCTCCATGAATTTACAGAAGGTCGGCAATCATGAAAGAAAACGCGAGACGCGCAATTGTTCTGGTCATCGATGGATGCGGCATCGGCGCTGCACCGGATGCGGAAGCTTTTGGAGATTCGTCCAGTTGCAACACTCTGGCCAATACTGCCAGCCGTTTGGGTGGACTGAAATTGCCCACCATGGAAAAACTCGGATTGGGCAATATCACAGCTATCGACGGTGTTAAGTCACTCGATCAGTGTTTCGCCCGCTTCGGCAAGCTTGAAGAATCTTCCAATGGAAAGGACACGCAAACCGGGCACTGGGAGATGATGGGACTGGTCAGCGAGCAAGCTTTTCCGCTCTATCCCAATGGTTTTCCTCAGGATTTGATCGACGCCTTTATCAAAGAAACCGGCTGCAAGGGCATTCTGGGCAACAAGCCCGCATCCGGCACCGACATTCTCGAAGAGCTCGGCGAAGAGCACAAAAGAACCGGCTATCCGATTGTCTATACGTCTGGCGACAGCGTTTTTCAAATTGCCACCAATGTCGAAACAACGGACCTGCCTACGCTCTATCGCTGGTGCGAAGCGGCGCGCAAAATTCTGGACGGACCGCATCGGGTCGGTCGCGTCATCGCCCGGCCTTTCAAAGGCACCAAAGGCAATTACACGAGATTGGGCGGTGACCGCCGCGACTACGCCGTTCCTCCGCCCAGAAAAACATTGCTGGATGTGGTGCTCGATCAAAAAATCGGTGTTTACGGCATCGGCAAAATCGAAGACATTTTCGTCAAGCAAGGTCTCAGCCACGCCAAGCATACCGGCACCAATGCCGAAGGTCTGCAATTGACGCTGGATGCTATCGCCGGCAATACCGATTTGAGTGGATACAAACTTGGACCGGACATGCCGGACGACATTCAGATGATCTTCACCAATCTTGTGGACACTGATTCTCTCTACGGTCACAGACGCGACACTGCCGGCTACGGCAAGGCTCTTGTCGAAATCGACAACTGGCTGGACCGTATCGTAAAAGCCATGCGCAGAGACGATTTGCTGATTATTTCCTCAGATCACGGCAACGATCCGACCGCTCCCGGAACCGATCACACCCGCGAATATGTCCCTTTCATCGGTTATTCACCCGCTTTTGTCGAAGGCGATAAGCCCATGGACAAGAACAAAGCCAATGTTGGAACGCGAGACGGATTCGTGGACATGGCGGCAACAATTGCCGACTGGATGAACGTCAAATGGAGTGGACTGGGCGTTTCGGTACTGGAAGGACAGGGCGCCAGGGTTTAAACAGTCAAAGTTTTCCCGTCACAAAAACAGGAGAAGGGCAGTGCCATCAAAAAAATTGATCGATTTCACCGGTCAGGTCAAAGGTTTTCAAAAACATGAGCGCTTCGACGACAACGTCGTCAATGAATTGCGCAAGGACGGAGCCGGCGGAGAAGTGGTGGTCATCGACTACGCGACCGGGATTTCAGAGCCTGCCGTGGTCAGCGATCATCTGAATTTGACCGGCTCGAGCCCGCTGACTGGTCCCAATCACCCAATCGGCGAGCGCTTTCCCGTCGCCAACGGCATTTATGTTTGCGAAAACGAAAAGCTGCCCAAGCGCTTGCAATCGCTGAAAAAGGTGATCGTGGCAGGTGTAAAGGATGGCGTTAAAACCGCAGACAAAGAGATGGCGCTTATTAAAACACTGGGCGCAGAGGCGTTTTGCAAAAATGTCGTTCATACAATGATCGTTGCCGCCCATGCCAAAAAGACCGTGCTGGCGATTTTGGTTCCGGAAGGAAAGACGCTTGACGCTGACCTTTTGGCGGCGATCGCCGAATTGAATTAGAGCTTTTGCAGAAGTAAATCACAGAAAGTGAGGAAGAAATGAGTCAGACAGTCGTTGATAGAGCTGAGAGCGCCGTTGCTTTTCTCAAGGAGAAAGTAAAGGGCGTGCCGGCAGCCGCAGTAGTGCTTGGTTCCGGTGTCAGCGTTTTGGAAAATCTTTCCGACAGCCAGAGCTTTCCCTTTCAAGAGGTGTTCGGCATTTCGCCCAGCGTCCACGGACACTCCGGCACTGTTACAGTGGGGCGCCTGACGGGCGCGGATTCGCCTCTTGTCGCCGTCTTTCGCGGGCGGTTTCACTTGTATGAAGGACACGACTGGTCTGTTGTCACACTGGCAGCACGCGTGGTGGCGATGTGGGGCATTCCCAAATTGCTTTTGACCAATGCGGCGGGCGGATTGAACCGCGATTATCACGTCGGCGATTTGATGGTTTTGACCGGATATCGCGACCACCTCAATCCGGAGTACGTACAGACAGGCGGATTGCCGGCGGTGGAGAAACCGACGACGCCTTGCGCCAATGCATTGAGCGATGAATTGCTGCAAATCGGCGAGAAGTTGGCTGCGGAAGATTCGTCGTTTCGCCCTCTGCGGCAGGGCACTTATTGCGCTCTTGCCGGTCCCAGTTATGAAACGATGGCTGAAATCGAGATGTTGCGCAGACTGAAAGGTGATGCCGTCGGCATGTCTACGGTGCCGGAAATGCTTGCCGTGCAGGGGTCGAAAACGACTGCTGCTGCCGTCTCGGTAGTTACGAACGTGTGGAGAGAAGACGAGCCGATGGGCGGGCACGAGGAAGTTTTGGAAGCTTCAAAGCAAGCCTCCAAACGACTTGACCAGCTATTTCGGCGCGCTTTGAACGGCTGAAAAAACAGTTTGAGGTGACAAAAATCGCACCATATACAGTGCGATTTCAGGAGTGGAATCACCTTTTCCGGTGCTCGAAAATGCCACCACTTGTGGCGGCATTTTGCAAGCTGAATCCCCTTTTATTCATGCATATAGTATAAATATGCGATTTTCGCGGAGAGGCTCATATCAAGTAGCTCCCGGTGAGTTCAAGAGGTATGAAAAGGACTGTTGAGTGCGGGAGTGATAGTCAGTAAGCCATTCTTGGCATGACGGATTAGGTTTTTGCGAAAAACGGCTACCTGGGCGGCTTTGCAGCGGTCCAGAGTAAGGGGTTTTGGGTTGTATTTTCAGGTGTCTACTACCGGGCTGTGTTAGAGGTTGCACGAAGCCTGATGAGAACTCGACGGAAGTCGTATTGCCAGGGGTGCCAGCTTGACCAGTGGAACCATATTTGTCGGGCCGATTCCTTTACCATCGCGCCGATCTTGATGAAACGGTCTTGAACAGCCTGAATTGAGATATTGGCTTGGTCGCGCGGCATGAGATTTCTGATTTCTCGGACAAGAATGTATGCGAAGGTATGAAGCAGGAGCCGGAATTGATTGGCATCATATTTCTGGCAGCTCAGGCGGTCGCACTTGAGCGCCTTTTGCTCTTTGATCCAATTTTCAGCCTGTCCACGCCGGCAATACTTCTCTTCGTAGAGCCATTTGTGCTCTGCCCCCTGGTAATTGGTTACAACGAACATGTAGTCCGGTCCTTCGTCGGTATAGTCCAGGCGCAGTATCATTCGTCTTGGCTTGTCATTGCCCCATGAATCCGATTTGTACTGCAATTCCGTGTATACGCGCACCTTGCGTTCTGATTGCTCAAAAGTCTCTTGCTGACGACCCTGTTCTTTGGTTGAGTGAAGAACTCTGTCTTGCTGTTTTCGTCGTTCGTCATCTTTGAGCTTAACCGGCTCTCCAAAAAGTTGAATGAAGTCTTGGCGAGCCTTTTCTACCGCTTCTTTTACTTCTGGCTCGAGCTTAATTGCCGAGGTGGCGGCGAAGCAGATCAGGTAGGTAATGTCTTCTTGCTCGCAAAATCTGTAGATTCCAGGCACAGCAAAGCCATTGTCGGCACGAAACAAGAATTTGGTGTTTGCCCATTCCTTTTTTAGTCTCGTGTGCACGCGCTTCAACATCTTCAGCCCATCGTCAGCACGACCTGCTTTTCCGGGTCTTAGTCGAGCAACGAGTGGAAAACCTTCTGAATGCATGAGCAAGGGAGTGTAGCAGTCCGTGCCGTAATAGCCGTTGTAGCCAGTCTTCTCCTGATTGCCATGAACAGGATCACACGTGGTGTCCATGTCCATCTCAACGATCCTGGGCGCGCTCTTAAATGTCTGTATGAACAACTCCGGTAGAAGGTCTTGCAGGTTTTCGTTTACAGCCGCAGTGGGGGCATCCTCCAGACGAAACAAGCTCTCTTGCGAAGCCAAATCACGTGAACTGTCAGGATTCCTGTCGCATGCAGCCTTGAGCGCCGGATCAAAACGTAAAACATCGGCGTCATTTGTGTCTTCGAATCCTGCTGACCTTTGGTATATGGACTGGCGTATCAGCACTTCCTGACTGTGAATTGCCTTCTCCGGTCTAAGCCTGTGCTCAGGCAGCCTCTCCACAATTTGCTCGGTCAAACGCATCGCATCATCAATTTCTCTAATCAAAGGCATGCCGCCAATGCTTGTAACACGCCCGCCATCAAATGCCCCCAGGATAGTCTTCTTCAAATTGAAAGCAAAACTAACTTGCGAAATCGGCTCGTTGACCGTAGACTTAGCGATCAAATTGACTCTCCCCGCTTGAACTGTTGTGTGT
>JADYYD010000348.1 GCA_020853845.1 Candidatus Melainabacteria bacterium | reverse complement strand
TGGAAGAATCGATGCAAGCAAAACGTCCCAAAATCATCGGCTCGCTGCTCAGCAAAGTCTGGACGACCCTCTATGCCGCGCTGGGACTGAGCGCCTTGCTTGCCGGTCTTTTAGGTTATCTCTACATCGCACTGGTCAAACAGCCGTTAAAACGCACTTGCGAAAACGGGCGATTGCTGGCCAGAGGACAAGAATTACCGCCCCCGATTGGAGGCAATGATGAACTGGCAACGCTCGACCGGCTCCTGCACTCCACCGCCAACGCTCTGGAGAAAGTAGAGCAAGACGAAATGCGCCTGGTCGAAAACGCAGCCGATTTGATTTGCTCGCTCTCGAAAGACGGAGCATTCACCAGCGCCAATCCGTTTGCATTGCGAATGCTGGGCTGGACTCCGGAAAACCTCATTGGGCGCCACTTGCATGACTTAACGGTGCCGGAAGAAAGTCTCATCTGCGATGAAAAATTGAGAGAAACCAGCAATTCTCAAGACATCAAAGTGTTCGACCTGCGCCTGCAAACCGCCTCGGACACGGTCATCGACACCCGCTGGTCGTGCTTCTTTTCGCAAGCGCAGAGCGTCTTCTTCTGCGTCGCTCACGATATAACCGAAACGCGCAACGCCGAGCGCATGAAACAAGATCTGGTCGACATGATCAGCCACGACCTGCGCAGCCCGCTTACATCCGTGAGCATTTCTCTGGCCATTTTATCGAGAGGGGCAAAGGGAGAATTTCCGGCGCAAGAGAAGGAAAAACTGAATCTGGCGGGCAAAACAGTCGAACAATTGATCGAGCTGGTCAGCGATCTTCTCGATTTCCAGAAATTGAACGCCAGAGAAATCAGCCTCGAGACCAGCACATTCAACATCAGCCAGATCTGCCAGAAGGCGCTGCTGACGACCGAATCGCACGCGGAAAAGAAAGCGATCAGCATCGATGTATCGGGCGACGCCGAGATCAATGGCGACAAGGCATTGCTGGTGCAGGCACTGGTTGCCGCCCTGGAAAATGCAGTGAAAGCCGCTCCCGACGGCTCGACTGTGCGCTGCGAAATTACCGAGATAGGCGACGTCGTGCAAGTAAGAGTGATAGATGACGGCGAAGGTTTGAGCGCCGATGAGATCGCCCAAGTAGCACTCAGCATTCCAATGCAAAAGCTTAGCAGCGGCGGCGATCGCTCGCTTTTAAAATTCTCGATTTGCAAGCGGATCATCGAAGCGCACAAAGGCAATATCAATTTCTACAATTTGAAACCGCACGGTTGGAGTTTTTCAATGCGCCTGCCGGCAGGAGTTTGATTTCTCCAGGCAGCTAGCGATAAACCGTTTCGCCCGTCTGGCTCTGCTTCAAATCAAGTGCTGCAGCAGACGCATTCCCGAGCGCCTTATAGCATTCGGCTCTCCCTTTGTAGGCATGACCGGCGCGGAACTTGTTCAGCTTTATCGCTTGCGAATAATCTTCAATCGCTTTTTCATACTGCTTCATTGCTTTGTAAACGTCCGCCCGCATGATAAAAGGCTCGAACTCACCAGGGTGAAATTTGATGCCGGCAGTCAGATCCGCGATTGCCTTATCGTACTCCTTGGATTTGATGTAATAATTTGCCCGCACATGATAGTGGGTCGCATTATCCGGCGCCAGCTCAATCAGCTTGCCAAGACACTTGACCGCATTGGGCGAATCGCCTTGGTTCACAAAAATGGAACATCTGTATTGCCAGGCTTTTAACGACCGCGGGTTGATCTTAAGCGCAGCATCAGTATCAGCCAGCGCTTCCTTCAATTTCTGCATGCTCTGATAAACGACGCAGCGGCATTCATAACCGGCGGACTGCCCGGGATAAGACCGAATCATTTGCGTGCAATCGCGCAGCGCCTCTTCTTTGCGCCCCAGATCGCCGAGCAAAAGAATGCGTGTAACCAGCGCTTCTCGGTGTTTCGGATCTAATTGCAGTGCTTTGTTCAAATCGGCAAGCGCCTTTTGATCTTCGCAAAGCAGCATAAAATCCCGGGCCCGCCCAACATAGTTGTCCGGATTGCGAGGGTCTTTCAAAATTTTGGGAGTCCAGCGATCGATATCTCCGCCGCTTGCAAATGCAGGCGCCAGGGCAAGATTACAATTGCTGCAAATTAGCACAGCCACAACAACGAACAGGTTATGAAAGTGCGCTCGAAAGTTCGCTCGATTGATTGATTTGAAAACCTTGTGGCTCAAAACCTAGTGGACATCCCCGCAACAAGGGGCAACGACTTCCTCGGCCAGTTTTGGTTCGGGAGCAACGACAATTCTTTTACCGATAACCACGCCAAAACCTTTCAAAAGTTTCTCTCCAAAAACTCCAATAACAGCTAGAAACGGCAACATTTGCACAACGGAATTGAAAAAGGCGGTCCAGCAACAACAAGGCTGCATAGTGAATCCTCCACTCGTTAGTGACAACATCCTGACTGAGCTTTCGACTGGCTGTTGGATTGATTTTTCGAGTCTACCTCCGTGTCTTCGCTTTCCTCTTCCAGAGAGGCTTCCCCGCGACGCAAGAGTTGCCAGAGTTCGTCCATAACACGAGCAGAATCATCCGCTTTCACGGCTTCTACAACGCAAGTGTCGAGATGCTGTTTCAGCATCAACTGCGCTGTTTTATCCAGAGCTGCCTGCACAGCCTTGAGCTGTGTCAAAACATCGATGCAATATTTTTCGTCGTCAATCATGCGTACAACCGCCGCCAGGTGCCCCTGAGCTTTGACCAAACGGGACCTGAGCTGACGCTTTGTGTCGCCTGTGATAGCCACGCATTTACCGCCGTTTTTTCGGGATCGCTTCAGAAATGAAAGCAGAACTGAAGCGCGAGTTCAACCAATCCCCCCGGTAGGGAGATGATTTTATCTATTAATTCGATCGCTCGGAAACTTGATATTTAGCGTTTTCCGGCGCCGGCCAAAACTTTGCCGTCGTCTTCCAACTTTGCTCCATTCGCTTGCGATTGAGAATCGGAAATGACGTTTTTCGAAAAGCTGCCGAAGATTCGACTGCTTACAGTATCGGGACGTCGCCTTTCGGTAAGAGCGCGAGACAAGAGTCTGTTGGCAAAATTTGCCCGACCCGCATCATCGCAACTTGTCTTAGTTGCGTTTTCCATGTGCTTTCCTCCGTATTCGTCTTGCGACGAATTTCGCCACAACGGAGCCACCGTGCCAAGAGTGTAACCCGGAAAAGCGAGATGACAAGCGATATTTCATCTAGGTGAATTTCATTTAACGATTCTAAATGCGCACAATCACTTCTTTGCAAAAGATCTGATTCATCAATACCTTTATCATTAGGCATGCGAATGAAGCAGGATGACCGTGCTCAAATTCAGTCCTGCTAACGCTTTTGCCAAGTTGTTAACGGGGACGTTTCAGCACATGTCAGACGCATCTTCCCTTGCACTAGAGTCGAAAAATCCCGACGATCAAAAGACCCATCAAACGAGAATGTCCGACGACAAAGACACCAAGCTCATAGTTCCGGACAATCTGCCCGGAATTTCATCGTGGAAAAAGCGCCGCCATCTCTTAGATACGAAGGATTTGAGCGTCGAAGAAGTAGAGGCTCTGATTGCAGTTGCAAAACTCTGCAAGCAGATACATAAAAATGGACGCGCACCACTGACGGTGCTGAGCCACAAAGTAGTGGGCAATTTATTTTACGAAAACTCGACCAGGACACGCAGCAGTTTTGAACTGGCCGCACGCAAATTGGGCGCATCGGTGCTCAATCTGGACATCCGCATGTCATCGGTAGCCAAAGGCGAAACCATAGAAGACACGGCGCGCACTCTTGTTTCCATGGGCGTGGACGCGGTAGTGCAGCGCCACAGCTCATCCGGCAGCGCCCACAAATTAGCCGAGCTTCTCAAAGATGAAGTGCATGTGCTCAACGCGGGCGATGGCTGGAATGCGCATCCGACGCAAGCTCTGCTCGATCTTTTCAGCATGCAGGAGACAGGCAAGTCTATAAAGGGACGCAAGGTTGCCATCATCGGCGATATCACTCACAGCCGCGTCGCGCGTTCCAATATCTGGCTTTTGCAAAAGCTGGGAGCGGAAATTCACGTAGCCGGACCACCCACGTTGGTGCCCGTTCAACTGGACACTTTCGGTGTCACAGTTCACGAAAAGCTGGACCCGGCAATTAAAGACGCGGACTTCGTCATCGCGCTCAGATTGCAATTGGAAAGACAGGACGAAGGTTTGATCCCCAGCATCGGTGAGTACAAACGCCTGTACAGGCTGGATCATGAGCGCATCAAACGCTGCCAACCGGATGTGCGGGTTTTGCACCCGGGGCCCGTCAATCGAGGCATCGAGATTACCGACGATCTTGTCGACGACGGCAAAGTTTCTCTGGTCAATCTGCAAGTGGCTAACGGAATCGCCGTCCGCATGGCGGTTTTGTACCTGCTGATGTTTGACGAAAGCGACGAAGGCTAACACACATATTCTTGCGGCGGAAACGAAAAAATGCAAAGCGCGATTCTCATCAAAAACGGGCGAGTGATAAATCCCACTGATGCGAGCGGAAAAGCAAGCAGCAGTCTGGCAAACAATCAAAGTCTGGACGTCAGAATTAGAGACGGAAAGATAGTCGAGCTGGAAAGCGATTTGAAAGCGAAAGGCGATGAAACCGTCATTGACGCGCAGGGCTGCTGGGTGATGCCCGGTTTTGTAGATATGCACACTCATTTGCGCGACCTCGGGCAGGCGGACAGAGAGGACATCTCCACCGGCACGCACGCAGCGGCAGCGGGCGGCTACACGACAGTCGTGGCCATGGCCAACACAGATCCCGCCACCGATTGCGCCGAGATTCTCGATCGAATAATCAAACGCATACACGAGCGCGCCGTAGTCGAAGTGCTGCCGGTCGCGGCAGTAACAAAAGGCTTGAAAGGCGTTGAACTCACCAACATGGTGGAAATGTCCGACATGGGCGCCATCGCATTTTCCGATGACGGCATGCCGATTTCCAACCTCGATGTTTTGCGCCGAGCTTTAGAATATGCGCGCCTGCACGGACGGCCGATCATCAGCCATCCTGAAGACAAAGATCTCTCGCACGGCGGCTCGATGAACGAAGGCATGCAATCGACATGCCTGGGCATGAAAGGAATTCCTTCCGCCAGCGAAGCCGCGTGCGTGGCTCGCGAAATCGAAGTGCTGCGCTACACCGGGGGTCGCCTGCACTTCGCGCACACCTCGGCAAAAGCTTCTATCGATTTGATCCGCCAGGCAAAAGCACAGGGTCTTCAGGTAACCGCAGATGCAACCCCGCACCATCTGGTTTTGAGCGATGCGGAAATGACGCCCTACGACACGTCATTTAAAATGAACCCGCCGTTGCGCTCTAAAAAAGACGTGGAAGCAATCGAGCAAGGCCTCATGGAAGGTGTCATCGACGCCATCGCCACCGATCACGCGCCGCATTCGAAATTGGACAAAAGCAAGCCATTCGATCACGCCCCCTTCGGCATAATCGGCTTGGAGACTGCGTTTTCGCTGTGTTTTGAAAAACTGGTTCTTTCAGGAAAAATGGCGCCCAACAAATTCCTGGCGCTGATAACCACCCATCCGGCGAAAATCCTCGGCATCGTCGCACCGCATATTGCAGTCGACGCTCGCGCCAATATCGCCATTGTCGATCCGGAGATGCGCTGGAATTTCGAAATCGGCGAAAGTCACTCGAAGAGCAAGAACTCTCCATTCACCGGTCGATCGCTCAAAGGCAAAAACCTGATCACCATCTTCAAAGGCAAGATCGTCTATTTCGACAAAGAGCGCGGAGGAAAACGCGTGCAAGAAGTCTGCACCACCTCTAAGTAATCGAATAAACTCGAAATAAAATGGACGCAGAAGCAGCCGCCACCAACGACACCGGAATGAGCCAATATCTCAAAGAAACTCGCCGATATCACCTGGTAATTCTTTTCGCGTTGCTGTCGGTCGTACTCTGGCTCACACCCGTTCAACACGTAATCTCGATCGGGCGTTTTCAGCATTATTCGATGGCGATATTTGTTTTCTCCTTCGGATATTTCATTCAATCCGTTTTTTCGTGGAAAGAATTGACCAAATGGGGGCGGCTTGCATACTTGCTGACGGGCGCTTTCTTTGCCTCTGTGGCGATGGTGTTTTTGCAAAACCCCTGGCTGGTCGACAGAGCTTCCGTGGCAAGCGAAGATAAGCTGCAGATGCGGACCGGCATGATATTGTCCTATATGGCTGTCAGCATCTCCATCGGCATCGTCTGGCTGAAAGTGGCTTACGACGAGGCTATGGAAAAGCGCAATAAACAACGCGATCAAGCAAAATCACAGGAAAATCCGTAGAGGTCCAGGCAAGTGAAGCGAATCATTCTTCTCATCGGTGTTCCCGGCTCGGGCAAAACGACCCTCGCCGCTAAAATTGCCCAGAAGGGTTTTACGGTCATGAACGCCGATTCGATTCGCAAGGAACTCTACGGAGACGCAGGTGAGCAGGGTGAACCGGAACAGGTCTTCAAAATATTTTTCGAACGCATGGAAAAACTGATGGAGGACGGCACGGATCTGATAATCGACAACACCAACGCCAACCCCAAACACCGCAAACAAATTCTCGATCGCGCCAAGAAATTCGAGTACAACGATGTGCAGCTCTGGCTTATGGATACTCCCCTGGCGGTTTGCATCGCCCGAAATAAAAACCGAGAACGCAACGTCGGTGAAGATATTGTCGCCAACATGCATATGAGTCTCAACCGCAGCGGCAGGCCCAGCCGAGAAGAAGGGAAATTGGTTTTGATCCGACCGGGTGCCGACGAAAACGATTACAGGTTTTTCTTTCCTAACTGAAAAAAGTGGGTATGAGACTTTTGTGTAGTGTCCTAACTGCAATCAGACTTTTAACGAGGTCGGCCTGAGGCATGCCTACGATACTGGAAACTCGTGTAGACAGTGACAATTCCGCCGCCAAAGCGCTGCAGGAAGTACTCAACATGGGCTTTTTCGAGACTTCGACTATCCAGGTCGCCAGCACCGATCACTCTGCCGAAGGTCTGATCTACATCAGCAAAGGCAGCGCCATCAAGGGAGCGTCTTATTCGGAGTCCGGTGAACAGGCTCCTGTCGAGAAAGGATACACAGCGCTTCGAAAACTGCTGCAGTTAAAACAAGCCTATTTCGTCTACAAAACCGGCGGCGATCACAATCTGGCGCTCGAAAGCGAAGGATTGAACGTCGAAATCAGCACGATAATCGACCAGTTGCCGAATCTGCCGGTAGCGCCGCCAGATCAATACAAGCAAGAGCAGACCATTCCACCGAATCAGAAGCAGCGCTTCGAGATTGACGCAGAAGAACTGAGAAGCGGCTCGAAGGCGCAGATAGACAAGATCGATCCCGAGAAGAAAGCGCGCGGCAAGAAGCGCATGCGCAGCCTGGAAAAACGCGGACTGCTTTTGAAAGGACCGCTCATCTGGGCGTGCATTATCGGACTGGGCTACGGCGTGTGGCATTATTTCGGCGATAACATCAAAACCGCGCTCGCCTCCAAGACAAAAAGTTCGCAAGCGGTAAAGCACAAACCCTCGCGCAAGCGCAATCACTAAAGACCAGTTGCTGCTAGTACGGCAAACCACTAGGTCCGGCGCTAGCTGAGCGAGTCGGTTACGCACGGCTTTTTAACGAGCAAGCGGCACAGAGCTATCAAACGCTCTCTTCATTTTGCTAGTCTCATGACATCCCTTAAACATCCTTTTTGAGACAGAAAAACCCCTAAACTCAAGCACGCGCGCAAACTTGTCTTTTCCAAATGCCCTGAACCGGCTATGGATGCGCGCCGTCTTGCTGCCTCGGAAGGAAAAACGATAAGAGCACAAGCTTTGCGTCAGTTCGCACAGCCAGGGCTCATGACCAGAACGTCTTTGGGCGTTCGAAATTGGATGGCATGAATATGGACAAAACACGGAGGTTTTCTCCACCAACCGGTCTTCCAACCGAGGACGACTGGCTCGATCGACTGACCTACAGGCGCTTGTTGTCTGTCTCGGCATCGCTGCTCATCGCAGTGAAGTCGCCCGATTCGGACCTGCGCAAGGCTCTCAACATTGCTCGCTCGGTGCCGCGCAAGGAGCGCCTCGGTGAGCACGCAAGTGCAGCTCGACTGGCTTTGCTGCAAGAAGTGAAGCTGTATCTCGCCAGACACCGGCATGGCGACCCTTCGCAAGGTGCTGAGGTAAGTCGCCCCGATGGTCAAGGCATTCCAGCTTTCACGCAGGACGGCACTTTGCCTCCGGGCTTCTGGCACGTGACGCCGGCAGAGCTCATCGCCGCTCTCGCCTTCAATGCGCACAGGCAAGAACAGGCCAAACTGCTCTTCCGGGCGCTCACTATGCTGAAAGCAGCCGGGTGCAAGAAGGTGACGATTGGCGGCAGCTTTGCCAGCCGCAAGCCGAAACCCAGCGACATCGACCTTATCTGGGACACCGATGGTCTGGACGAAAGCAAGCTTGATCCCGTGTTCGTCACAGGGAGCGGTCTCGAGCGGCAAGAGCTGTTCGGCATCGATGCATTTCCTCTGACCGACGCATGGAAGCTCAAGCTCTGCCTGGTTCAGTCTTTGTGGGGTTCGGATTCTCCCGAGCCGCATGAACTGCCGGCTGACGCGTTCGCTTCACTGCCACGCTTTCGCGCCGTGGGCGTCCTCGTCCTCGACTTGAGTCAGGCTCTGCCTGGCTTCGACTAACCGCGCCCTGACTAGGCGCTCAATCACCAACGTAATGCAGGCAGCGACAGACTGCTGCCGGAGAGAAGAAAACGACATGATTCGGGAAACTTTGATCGAGGCTCTGAAAGAGGTCGAAAACAGCGGCAAAATGCTGCAAATCGACCAGGTCGCGTGGCTGATCGGCAGCTTCCCCGGAGACGACCTCAGGCTGCTCTGCCAGGACTGCCCGAAGATCCAGGCGCTGCTCCCCGAGATGGAGCGCCGCAACGAATTCCAGGCGCTGCTGCTAGTCGCTGACTACATGGAGCGTGAAGACAAGGTTGGCCGCGTCGCCGACCTGATTCGCCGCTACCGCCGGCCATAGACTAGACAGTCTGGACGAAGGGCATTGTGAGGGTCGATTCCCTCTCTATGCCCTTTCGTTCTTGCG
>JADYYD010000347.1 GCA_020853845.1 Candidatus Melainabacteria bacterium | reverse complement strand
GCTTCTTTTCCTCTGGAGCCGCCCAATGGAATGAAAAGATAATCGCGCAGCCATGTTGAAAGGCTCATGTGCCAGCGATGCCAGAACTCGCGCAAGCTGGAGGCGATATATGGCATGTTGAAATTTTCCGGCAATGAATATCCGAGCAGCATGGCAGAGCCTCTGCCGATATCTGTATAGCCGGAGAAGTCGTAGTAAATTTGAAAGGCGAAAGCGGTGATGCACAGCCAACCTTCGAATGTTCCCATCAGATTGGGGTTATCGAAACCGGCTTTGACAATGGGCGCGAGATTGTCGCCCAGTGCAGTTTTTTTGAACAAACCCTGCGCAATTAAAAACAGGCCCGCCGAAAATTGGTCGAAAGTAACCGTGGGTTTTTCATCAAGCTGTTTGTCAAAGTCCTGATAGCGCTTAATAGGTCCGGCAATCTGCGACGGAAAGAAAGAAGCGAACAGGGCAAAACGCAGCGGGTTTTTAACCGGCTTGCTTCCTTTATATATGTCGACCAGGTAGTGGATGAATTCGAAAACGAAAAAGGAAATACCCAGAGGCAGAATAATAGGCAGATCGGATATACCGACACCTTTTTCGATGGGCAGCGCGAGCGCATGACCAAGCCACGCGCATGATGAGTTAATGGACTCGAGAATGAAATTGGTGTATTTGAAGAGCCCCAGCATCGAGAGATTCAGGGCGATGCCGGCGATCAATATCAAGCGGCGCCATTCGCGCTTGTCAAATTTATAGACAAGCAAGCCCAGCAAATAATTGGCTACGGTCAGCCCAAGCAGGAGCAGTCCGTAGACCTTAAATGAATACATATAGAAGAAGTAACTGGCCGCAATCAGCAACACGGGCTTTGCCTGCCTGGGCGCTAACCAATAGGCAAGCACCACCACAGGTAGAAAGACCAGATATTCGAAGCTGTTGAATAACAAGCTGGGCGGCTCCCAAAAATCTGTCTCGCCAGGGGCGTGGAAAGGGTTGAATGCCCCATATGGCGAGACTCAAGGAGTTTACAAGATAGAGAAAGGGATTCCATGACTACCCTCTCACGTTGGGCGTCCGGCCGGCGCCCCAACATAAACCGTTTCTCACAAATCGCGCGGAATTTCGAGTGAAATATGCAATCTATTTCGATAGTCGACAAAATAAATGCGCGAAAAATATACGATGCATACAAAACAATCCGCGTCTTCGATCATCCTTGTCCAACAAAATGATCCAGCGCTTGTTAATGAAGTGACACCACCAAAAGTGGCATCGAAAGCACTGCGATCGAATGCCAAGGAATGCATCCTTAAATGACTTCTGGGGTAGTGCTGTACATATTCCAATTTTCGCTTGGCGCGATAAACTAAATGCATCAACGGTGAGCGGTCACTCAAACGAGTTGATTGCTTTGAGCCGAGGGGCCCTGTGGAAACGCCAGGTTGGCGCTAACCAGAAACGGTAGCAAGGGAGCCCGCATCACATGAAGGACTGACTGAAGTGTGGTGAAATACTGAGCCCAACGCAAGGGGCAGTCAGGCAGTAGCATGAACACCATCGCAGAGCAATCTGGATGGTGTTTTTGTTTGGCGCGCGCGAAATATATTTATCGCGTATACTCAGACAAATTCCGAGGAGCGCCAATGCCAAAAGATCGAATCAGCTTGCAGATTCTCTTCAAAGAACTGCCCAAAATCAGTGCCAAAGATTTAAACGAAATAGCGGCACATGTTTCACACCGCTCTCCGGCATTCACTTACCAACTTCCCGCTGATACGTCGGTTGACGGACACGGACTGGCAGCCACTGACGCTCACAAAATAAAGCTCGAATTCTGCAATCGCAAATTGAGCGACAAAGAGCTGGCACAAATTTCCGCTCATGTTCGCCTGGTGCCGGACACTGATGAGAACATCAATCTGCACAATGCCTACATCGAAATTTCGGTCGAGCCCGATCAGGCTAAACCGCTCGAGGCTTATCAAATTCTGACGTTTCTGGCCTTCTTGCTTTCCAGACCTGATGGTCTTGTGATTGCCAACGTCAATGGTTTCACCAGTTTCAACGCGTCAGGATTGCAGCAAATCATGGCTGATGAAGACTGGATGGACGCCATTGAAAACATGCCGCCGCTCTTTCTTTACAGCGGTCCTGTCATTCACGAATTCGACGGCAATGAGCTTCTCTGGATGCGCTCCTATGGAAATCATTTGCTGGGCATTCCCGATTTAGGAACTGCATTTGCAAATCACATCGTGCAGCAATACGTGCCGATGACGCTCACAGTTTTCGACAACATCATGACTTACATGATTGACACCGGAAACAAAGTGGAGCCCGGTCACACAATGGAAAGCGAGTCGGTTGTCATCGCATTCCGCGACCAGCCTGCGCAAGCTGACGAATACTTCTATCAAAGTCCGTCCGGGATGCTCAATGTCGTTTACACACCCAAGGCAGGGGTAAAACTTCCCAATTTCTGAAGCCTGGATGATTCAAAAATTTGGTAGACAATCCATGAAAAAACAATTTTGCTGCCAGGTTTTAGTCGTCTCAGCAGCGTTGCTCGCTCAAGGATGCAGCAAAACTTCCACTGAAGCGCCGCCTGCAGGTCAGCCTGTCTCGGCAGTGGCAGAGAGCAATTACAAAAACCGCTCGCTGGAATTTCCGGCCGACTTTCCATTGCCGCGATATCCAAATTCGGTGATTGAGGGCTCACGGGAAAAAGGCGGCAAGGCAAACAATTGCACAGTGCTGCTTGTCAGCACGGACAACGTCAAAACCGTCTTCGGCTTTTATGCAAAATGCTACAAGCAAGACGGCTGGGACATCGGAAAGGTCATTAAGTCCAAGAGCTACATGATGATCAATGCAAGAAAAAGCGGCATTGAATCGAATGTGGTGATTTCAGAAACGCGTTCCGGAAGGACAGCGATATCACTTTTCGCATCGAAGAAATAGCGACTGGATATACAAAACATATCCAGCACAACCTCCTGCTGATGCCTGATCCCGCTATCTGAGCCGGCTCCAATAGATCCAGCTCTTGTTAATGTATTTAATATGTCCAGCAGAGCACCACATGCGGTTCTTAACTTTGCCAAGATACCCATTCTAAAATGTCCATTGGGGTAGTTGTCTGTATGCGATAACGCGGTAAACTAAATGCATCAACGGTGAGCGGTCACTCAAACGAGTTGATTGCTTTGAGCCGAGGGGCCATGCGGAAACGCCAGGTTGGCGCTAACCAGAAACGGTAGCAAGGAGCCCGCATCACATGAAGGACTGACTGAAGTGTGGTGAAATACTGAGCCCCTGCAAAGGGCAGTCAGGCAGTAGCATGAATACCACCGCAGAGCAATCTGGGTGGTATTTTTGTTTGGCGCTGTTGTGCCGAACACTGGCTCTTATGATTTTGTGCCGCAGGAAAAGTGACGGGAATGAGTTTTGAAACACTGACTCAGTACCTCGCCTTTTTAGTAATCGCGTTTCTCTATTCGTCCGTCGGTCACGGTGGTGCCACCGGCTATCTGGCGATTTTGTCTTTCACGAACTTGCCGCCCAATGAAATCTCGACGACAGCCCTTGTCCTCAATGTGCTTACTGCTTCAATTTCGCTCGGTTTTCTCATCGAAGCCAAACAATTGAAGCCTAAAATTTGCGCTCCTTTGCTTATTGCATCGATACCTTCCGCACTAGCAGGCGGGATGATTTCTCTGCACAAAAGTTACTTCCTGCTGCTCGCCGCCGTTCTGATAGTGACGGCTGGAAAGCTGCTCTACGACTCGTTTCACAAACCTCCGCAAGACCATGAAACCAAGCCTGTGAATATACCTCAGGCTCTGGGCATAGGAGCAGGTTTAGGATTTCTCTCCGGAATGGCTGGTATCGGCGGTGGTGTCTTTCTCAGCCCAGTGCTTTTGTTTTTGAACTGGGCAACAGTGAAACAAACATCCGCCACCGCGGCGATTTT
>JADYYD010000346.1 GCA_020853845.1 Candidatus Melainabacteria bacterium | reverse complement strand
TCAGGCAAAACCCTATAACTTCCCGGCTTAGTTCCCAAAGTTCACATGCCTAGCAGCATGCGGGAGTTACTGTCCGGATTTTCTCTTATCTGAAATTCACTATCTCCCGCACCGCTGCTGCATCTTGACCAAGAGCGGCTGCGGTTCGACATGCAAAAAAATCTGAAGGAGTTGTGAGATGCCTCATAAACACTCTCACGGGTTCGACGCAGCCGCGACCAAGCGCCGCCTCGCGTCGACCTGGTTCAAGACAATCTCTGGCATGACTCTTATCTCCGTGCTTGCAGTCTCCGCCCTGATTTACTTCGGGCTGAGTCTGACATGGGGAGTCGTGCTTCTCGGCGCATGGTCGCTGATACCGGTGTTCAGTTGGTATCACAGCGGCACGCTCGTGCTGAAGCTGATGAAGTGCCGCGCACCAAGCGAGCACAACCCCGAACATCAGCGCCTCGTGCGCCTCGTTGACGAGCTGTATCCGGTGACCGGTCTCAAGGTCAAGCCTCCGGTGTACATCTCGCCGATTCCATTGCCCAACGCGTTTGCCACCGGACGCAATCCTGCCAACAGCTTCATCGCTGCGACAGAAGGCTTGCTGCACCTGGATTTAACGGACGCCGAACTAAAGGCTGTGCTCGCCCACGAACTCGCGCACGTGAAGTGCCGCGACGTCTCGATCGGGTCGTTCATGGCCGTTATGGGCTCGCTATTCGCGATTGTCCTGTCGGCTGGATTCCCCGGACTTTTCCGCGGCGTTTTCTCCGGCGGTGAAGCGCCCTTGCTCGACAAGCTGTCGGACAAGGTCAACAAGGACAAGAAGCGGTTCTTCACGCCCGATGGCGGCGTTACCGGCTTCATCATGATGCTGGCGATTTTCTATCTCGTCAGCATGCTCACCAAGTTCCTGGCGCTGTTCGTCAGCCGGTGCCGCGAAAGCGCCGCCGACGTTCTGGCCGCGCAGTGGACCGGCGACCCCTGCGCGCTCTCCACGGCGCTGCAGAAGATCCGCAATTTCATGTTGCGCCAGCGTCGTGACATTCGCTTGATCACGCTGACTCGCGGCATGAAGCCTCTCTTCATCGTCAACGCTTTTGACGAAGACGACGAGAGCGGAACGGATAAGAGCCTGGGCGCGCGCTTTGGCCGTTGGTGGCGCAGTCTGGGTGAACACCACCCGCCCGTCGAGAAGCGCATGCAGGAACTGGACGCCATGTCCGGCGGCCAGTGCCAGCGCGTTCGCGATCGCTAAGAACAACAAGCTTTCCTGAGACGGATGGCTAAGCTTATTCGCCTCAGCTCGAAGGGTTCTGCTTTCGGTGCGTATCAGACAGATACGCCCTGACTGCGGAACCCTTCATTTTTTCAAACATCGCTACGATATTCTTTAGTATTAATTTGGTGCAAAATTCACGACCCGCACCTTCGGGTCTCGAAAGATTTGGAAACTCAATCACATTTCCAGGTGCCGGCTAATTCCAGGTGCCGGCTTGTTTGGCGGCCACCCAGTGAATACGAGCAGCGGCATCATCGGTCAATGTCGCTATCAATCCCGACTGCGCAGCATTGAATATGGTGATCACCAGTGCAATTGCAATTACGGAGTAAGCCATGAGAGTGCCGTACTCAACCGTTCCATCACCGGCAGTGGTGCTGACAAACTTCTTCAGTTGGTTGTCTGCAGACTTCATCTTCATCGCTCCTTCGGCGGGAACTCTCATTGATAAGGCGCGTCTTGCCCCGAGAAGTTCCTTGAGAACAAGGTATCACGCGTTTCAAAAACATCAAATAGAAAACGCTCATACAGTATCGGTTTGCAAAGTTCAAGAGTTGTGGCTGATCGTACACAGTAGTCAAGAAAGAACCCGTGATTTATTTTGGGGCACCCCTTGAAATCCCGCGTGGTTTCAGCGTTTCACTCACCCATTCATGTTGACGAGCGACAAAATTATTTCAAGAAAGTGGTGTCAAATATGGACTATTCTCTGCTAAAATTAAGCAACTCAAATCTACAAATCAAAAAGAATTTCGGTCGAAGAAATTCCGCCAGTCCCAACTTCAAGAAAGGCGAGCGAGCAATGGAAAGCGTAGCCATTCAGAGCCCCACAACCTTGTCTTTCACGATTGCTTGCGACGAAAGATGCGCAATGGTGCACAAATTCAGTTCGCTGGTGAAGTGGTGGGACCGCCAAAACGTTTTTACTTTCGTAGACAGAGACTCGAGAAATCCAACCGCACAGCGGCTTGTAAGAGACCTGGACGGTTCTCCGTGGAGTCTTTTGCTCATCGATGAAGATGGCGAGAGATGGTCAGGTCCTGAAGCAATTCCGATGATTTTGAAGCATTTGCCTTTCGGCAAACTGGCAGCAGTTCTCTATATTCTGCCGGGCACGATGTGGATAACCAGACAGTTCTATCTGTTTGCTTCTCGCAATCGCCGCTTGCTCACACAACAAAACGCTTGAGTCAGCGCGCAATTCTCTAAGCAGTATCCATCGAAAACAGCGACAGTATCTCCGCGTCTTGCAATCCCATTTCACGCGCAGCGGTGAAAACACACCAGAGCGGCTGCGTCAGTTCGCCGGCTTCGAGATGGCCGGGAAGGGTCGGCGGATTGGATGCATCGAAAACCTCAATGCGACCGGGAAAGTAAGAAGTAAATTTCTCCAGCTCTCTTCCGGGCGGGTCTTGCGCAATCACCAGGCGCTTGCGAGTATCCATATTGGCAAGTAATTCTCCTATTGCCTCTATGGCATCACCGCCGGCAGCACCGGCTTTGAGGTCTCGATACCCTTCGTCCGTAATGATAAGTATGTTTGGACTAAGAGCCGAGGTCAGCAGCGACAGCTCATCGATGGAGCGCGGGGTCAATTCGAACAAACAGTAGCGGGTCGTCTCATCCAGAGTAAGCAAACCGGTCAACGCCTCTCCAGCGGGCAGCACCGCAGTTGGTGGCACAAAATGGAGTTGGTCGTCGAAACTCGAGCTCATCACTCTCGCCATCAATTGTGTAACCAGCCCAAATGGCCGCGTCTTCGATCCTGTAATGGCAACTACTGTCGGATTCAGCCTGCGGCGCCAGTTTCGCGCCAGGCTCTTCAATGCAGCCAGGGTATCATCCACAGCGATGAGCGGAAAAGAGGAGCTGGCAATCGGATAACTGCCTCGCTCGCTGACTATGCAGCCCATCGCACCGGATGAGAAAGCATCACCGAGAAAATCGTGACCGTCAAAGCGATCTCCACGCAAAGCCACAAACCATGCGCCTTCTCTAATTTCACGCGTGTCTATGCACAGCTCGGCCGCCTCCGATTCATCCGGCATCATCCCCTGAGCAAGCCGTCCGGTGGTAATTTCAAGAATTTCTTCGGCAGTAAAAGTAGCGACCATGGTCCATCATGTCGAGTTTTACGTAAGCATACTAAGTTAGAGCACTCGATGCATGGCACCGTCGCGACAATTCGGGAGCATCGATTTGGACCCGGTAATCGACCTCGGGCGCCCAAAAAAATTTGACAATATTCTCAATAAGCTTTTATGGTTCGCAACTAGCCGTCAAAGACGATATAAAAGGATGATTTCCATAATTGCAAAGACCCAACAGAAAGGAACGGCAAGGCTGAATGCCACTTCAAGCCCCCAATCGATGGGGTCGCCGTCGCACATCATGCAGATATAGATGATGGCGCTGGTAAACGGCGTCACGAACCAGCCCATAATGCCGGTCATCAAAGCGACTAAGAGTAATACCGTCCAGACGTCCATACTTGCTTGTTTCAGCCAAACCAACCGGTCCAAAATCTGGACCCTCAGGCTCGATATTCGCACCTGCTGGGCGTTTTTACCAGGGTACAAATACGTACGACGGGGGTTTTTCCAGGCAGAAAATTGCGGAATGATTCGCAAATAGTTGTAAAGGTGACATAGTTAGCGCAGCCATTGTTGAGACTAAATCGCAATAAGGTGAGATCAGCGGATCGCCCCAACCAGCCCGAAAAACGGCCCCAGATATACCCTTAGACCCAGGAATATCTTTAGATTTCGAGGTTGATACTGAGATCATGAGCTTTTTAAACTAAATGAGTAATTTCAGTACTTCAATTCGTCTCGGAGACATCTTCTCTCCTTTCAGGAAACCCATCGCCTCGTCAAAATTTCTGCTGCTTGACACTTCTCTTTTGCGAGAAAGTAAAAACACGGAAACTCCTGGTGGTGGTTATTTGTCTTGAAAGCAGATGACGATGCCGGACCTCGCACCGCTGACTCAGTTAGCGACAGGCGTTGCGAAGGTCTTCTCCTGAATGCGGCAATACGGTCGCAAAGGAGGCACTACATGGGGAAACCCACCAAAATCTATGTCTGCACCGAGGGTAAGAAATGCCCCAAGCGCGGCAGCAAGAAGGTGTTCGCTCAGCTCAAAGCTGAAGTCGATCAACAGGCTTCTTCGCTGGAAGTGAAAGGCTGTGGCTGCCTCGGTACATGCAAGAAGGGTCCGAGTCTCATCGTGACACCGGACAAAGTTCGCTATGGTCGCGTCAAACCCGAAGACAGTGCCGAAATCGTCAAAGCGCACAGCGCCGGCGAAGGTCCTGTCGAAAGACTGGTGATTACGAAGAAAAAGAAGAAGTGAGCACAACGCGCTTCTCCGCTTCGTGAGCCCGTTTTAGCGCGTAATGCGCTGAGCGACATCTCTATCGCATCTTGAATCCAACTCTATGCTCGCGCAGAAAGACCGTACAGCATGCGGTTCTGCGCGCATGTCCACTACGCCAATGACCGCTTCGGGAAACATCTGTGCCCAAGCGGAAGTAAGTCATGACAAGGAGAACAATCATGAAACGATGGCAAAACCGTCGCTTCTGCGAATTGGTGGCTCATGTCACCGAAACGCGCGACACTCTTGCAAAGGAGACCGACCTGTCTCCGCGCAACGAAGTCGTCAACACGAAGCTGCACAACCTCGTTCACTATGTCACTCTGCCGCACAGCCCTGCGGCCGCAAAGCGCGCACTGCAGACCCTGTCCCAGACGGGTGTCACGGCCGCTCTGCGAGATCTCTGTCAGCGCGCGGAATTCCAACTCGAACTGTACTACAGCCATCCCGACCGGGTTCTGGACTTTCCGTACATCGATCATTACCTGGAGCTGGCGCTCAAGGAAAGCGAACTCGCCAACCTCAACTCCAACAGCCGCGTCGTCTTCGTCGGTGGTGGTCCGCTTCCCTGGACGCCGCTGGTGCTGACGATCGTGCAGGCCGCCAAGGCTCAGGGCATGCTCGGTGAGTTGACTCGCTGCCTGTCCGAAGGTGATTATCACACCGACGACCTGCTCAAGAAGGTCATCCAGCGAGAGTTCTGGCGCGATTGGCCGAGTTCCTTCCAGGTGATGTCTGTCGAGAAGGAGTCGCAAGCCGCCGAAAACTCAGTGAAGGCTCTCACCAAACTGGGCTTCCAGGACCATGTCCAGGTTGCTCATGTTGACGGCGCCGAGCTGGTCGTTCCGCCCGGATTCGACACCTTCTTCATCGCCAGCATGGTGACGGAGAAGCAGCGCGTCATGCTCAACATCATGTCGCAGGTCGAGCCCGGCAAGGAAGTGACCTTCCTTGTGCGCAGCGTTGATCCCGTCAACATGCGCGCTCTGCTCTACGAACCGGCTGACGAACTGCTCGAAGACATGGAAGCCTGCATCCCCGGTCTCACCTGGGTTGACACCTTCCTGCCCGAGAACGGCTCGTGCCTGATCAACTCCGTGCACGTCTACAAGTACCGCCGCCCGCTCGATTCCGAGGGCGAAGCTGCTGCTTAAGTAACGCGAGCGGAGAGTTGCAGCGCGGCCACAAGCGATGCAACGAAGGATGACCGAGAAGATTGGCGATGAAAAACTCGCCAATCTTCATCGGTTCATTCCTTTTGGTCGCCATTCTACTACTTCATTTAGCACTCGCATCGATGGAACGATGGAACTGTCCTCAAGCCAGAGCAAGCGCCACCATGCCAGTGATTCGCAGATCAATCACCACTCTCCCGCATCTGCGCCAACCGCGCTAGCGTGAAATCCTTGGCATCCGCCGGTTTTCTTGACAATCACTCTTCAGTAATGCAAGAAATTTTCTCTCCGCTTTTTTGTCTTTCTTTTGTCCGATTGCGCACCATATACAGTGCCTAGCACTTCGATCGGCAAAGACCCCCACCGGGGGTTGCGCTCATGCGGCTCTGCGAGCTGGCTAAGCGAAGTTAAGACGAAATTCCTCAAAACGCACTTATGCTTCAGCTATCGCAAAACGGTCACAGTTTCATGGTTTCCCGCCAAAGTTCAGGCTTGCGCCCTCTTCACAACAAGTGCTGCCAAGTAGCGTGAAGGCAGCCAAATCTGACAGTTTTTAACTCCTACTTTCATTTCCAGCAGTCATTTAGCTAAAGCACTCAAGAGTCTTTACTCGAACCCATTACAGGTCAAACAACACGCGCGCGTAGCTCGTGAGTTTGGAGTGCTTTGTTTTGACTGCAATGAATCCCTGTCGCGCAAAGTTTCACACCTTGCGTGCACAGCCAACAATTGAGGAGCGAATAATGGACCACTCGCATCATCACATGCCGGACGCTACCGCTTTCGTCGCACCCGAATGGCTGATCGCATCCATCGGCATTCTCTTTCTGGGATTTGCCGGTTTCTATCTGTGGCGCCTCTTCCGTCCCACCATGGTCAAGAACGCCATCGGCTTCTTCGACTGGGAGGGCGAAGCAGGTCACTTCATCTGCATGCTTGCAATGGCGAGCCATCTTGCCGCCTGGCTGATTCCGATTCCCGGTATCGCCTGGTCGTGGATTCTCGGTTTCGGCACGCTGTATTACGCCGCTCGGGCTATGACCTGGGGCAAACGACTCTCGTACAACAAGCAGTGGTGGGACTGGACGCACTCGGCGATGTTCCTGGGCATGTTCACCATGTTCCAGCCGCTGCCGCTCACCCCGCTTCTGCTGACCGTTTTCAACGGAGCGATGCTGCTCTTTTGGGTCTGGTTCTCCGGCTATTACATCAAGGACTCCGTCCTCGACGCGCGCGCCGGCAAGAGCCTCTCATTCACCTCAGACCTCGCGCATCTTTCGATGGGCGTGGCGATGCTGCTGATGGCCCTTTTCCCGGCGCTTCTCATGCCCGGTCACGGTCATCAT
>JADYYD010000345.1 GCA_020853845.1 Candidatus Melainabacteria bacterium | reverse complement strand
TGACCACGAATGGGTGATCGATGCTTTGCAAAAGCTCGCATTCGCGATGGACTGAATCAAGCGCTTTGGCTTGGGCGGCTTGCCCTGCATGCGAGGGAATGATGAATTCTTTGAGCACCACGGCTTCGGCGCCTTCGACGCCGCCTTCCAAGCAAACAGCCTCATAGGCAATACCCTGCCCGCCGGCTCCTATCTGTCTTTTCACCCTGAAGCGGCTGTCGCCGACTAAATCACCGGGTTGCAGCGGTTCCGTCCGCACTCTTTCTTTTGTCAGTGAACTGAGCCAGAGTGTTGTGAAGGAAGACTCGCTGCGTGGGCAGAACCTTTCCAGCAGCAAAGGATCAATTCGCTCGGCGGACAGATTTCGACTCAGGCATTCATAAAAGCGTGCTGTTTGATTTCCGTACAGCAAGCCGCTTTCTATCAGTGAAAGTCGCAGGCTGCTGCCCGTTGCTGAAAGAGGATGGAAGAGATTCGGGCTCAAGAGCTGCTTTTGTCCGGGTATCAAATCTTTCTGAATATGAAAGTTGATAGTGCTGTTGAACTGCCATTTGCTTTGAGGTTTTGAAAAACTGACATAGGAAATTTCATTCCATGAGATTACCGGTCCGGAAAGCTCGACTTCACCTTTGCGCCAACTCAAGCTGATTCCGGCGTCAGTGATTTTGAGAACGGAGGGAATGATGAATGAGGCTATGGCGATAACGAGCAGCACTCCCAGAATTATCGCCAGCACGATAGGAGCCAGCACTTCCAGGTACGACATTTCCAGAAAACCGATAACCACTAGCGGCAGAAAAACAAAGAAGAAAGTCAGTGAGCCGCTGCGGTCAATGGCATCCAGCATCGGACGCAGCATGCGCAGAGGCTTGTATTCAAAGGTTGCTTCTGTAGAGACGGGGGCGTCGAGCAAAGGCCCGAATTGATCGTCCAATATTTCATCCGCTTTGAGGCCCAGGCTGTCTTTCAGTTTCTGTTCCATGATCAGCCGTGGCAGAAGGCGCGCCATGCGTGGAACGAATTCGCAAAGTTCGCCCACGTTTGCAGGGTTTTCCGCATCCAGCCCGATTTTTCTAATTGGAATTGCTTTCAGATTGTCGAGAAAAGTGGTTGTGGTTTCAAATGCATTACCTTGCACGATCGGCAGAGGATAACGTGAATCAAGAGCGCGCAGAACATCGCGATGCACACTGTTAGGCGGAAGCTTCCGCACCAGTTGCTGAGCTAGAAATTCCCTGTCCGACTTGTGTGCAATTCCGGAAATGAGAATGCGGAGCTGGTAATCGGATGACGTCTCTTTCAGCTTCCAGATCTTTTTCGACAATGCCTGATACGGGCACTCAAAAATCGAAGCGCTGGGAAGGCCTGTTACTGTCAAAAGCAAACTTCCTTCCAGCGAATCTTCAAAAGCCGTGCCGGGAAGATAAGTGCCGCTTTCAATCATTGTCCAGGGAATATGTGGAGTGGTCACTTGCGAAAAAAGGAGATTGCTCCAGCCAAATTCAATGCCGTTGTCGGTGATGCGAATTTGATTGGGCAAAAGGCTGCTCGACAATTTATTGTGCACCAATGCGACGAAAGCCGAGACAATCAGACTGAACATTTCAGGCGGCGGATGGGAAAGGCATAAAACCAGGGGCAGAACCACTGCCAAAAACAAGTAAGTAAAGATGCCGACTGCAATTGTAGAAACGCGAGGCACCATTGTCGGGCGCGCGTTGTAGTCTATGGTGACGAGATCGCCGGCTTTGGCGGCCGGTTCGCTCCAGTCGATTTTGACTGCCGGTGGGTTTCGTAAAAGCGACATGTTTGCGATCTCCATTCAACTGAGTGATGCGGAAACGGCCGAGTCAGAGAGTCTGTCGACTGCTATGACGAGGGCACGCGCATCGCGTACGCGCTCATCGGTGCTAAGCGCTGTGCAATCTGCCACCAGTCGATCAATGTCCGGTGATAGTTCGCTTCGCAAATTTCGCGGGTGCGAGGCGGAGAGAGGTTCCGGATCTTCGCCTGTCAAAAGGAAGTTGAGTGTGCCTCCCAGTGCGTATATATCGCTCGATGGCTCCGCTTTGCCTCGGAATTGTTCCGGTGAAATGTACGATTGCTTGCCGATCAGGGTGCCGGTAGCTTGACCGACGTATTCATTGGCTGCGCCGAAGTCGATGAGCACAAGCGCGCCATCTTTGCGCAGGACTACATTGTCCGGTGTCAGATCGCGATGCACCACCGGCGGTGAAAGCTCGTGCAGATAGGTGAGAGTGGATGCCAGTTCTTTTGCCCAGGCAAGTACTTGCTTTTCACTTGCCGGGCCGTTCTGGCGTACGTGCTGCCTGAGGCTAATTCCGGGTACGTATTCCAGGAGCATGTAGTCACGCCCGTTTTCTACAAGATGATCCAATACTCTGGCAATAGCAGGATGGTCTAGTTTCATCAGCAAGCTCGCTTCTCTGCTGAATAGTTCTTTGGCCTTCTGCCTGGTTTTGTCATCCACGGAGTTTGGAATCACTGATTCTTTGAGGATGGCGAAGCCTCCCTTTTCAATTTCGACCAAGTAAACCGCCGACAAACCGCCGGATGCGATCATATTTATGACCTTCAACCGGCCATTCTGCAAAACAGCACCCTTATTGAGAGGGACGAATGTGGTGGCACCAAGATGTGCGGTCATTTCCTCGTCCCACATGGCGGTGAAAGACTCGGGCGCTGATG
>JADYYD010000344.1 GCA_020853845.1 Candidatus Melainabacteria bacterium | reverse complement strand
GCGCCGGTGACAGCCGCATTGTTCGCAGTAAACATGATCGTCTTCATCATGCTTGTCTGCTTTACGTCTGCGCGCTCCATCCTGATTCCGACGGAACAGACCCTTATCGATTGGAGTGCCAACTACGGACCGCTCACGCTGGGCGGCGAGCCGTGGCGCATTGTCAGCAACACTTTTCTGCATGCGAGTATCTTCCACCTGGCGGTAAACCTGTACGTTCTCTTCAATCTTGGTCCATACGCTGAAAACCGGCTGGGCAGCCGCAGAATGTTTGCGCTTTACATGATAGCCGGCGTAACCGGTTCTCTGTCCAGCTTGCTATGGAACCCATTTCAAGTAAGTGCAGGCGCTTCCGGTGCGCTCTTCGGTTTGTTCGGCTGCTACGTTGAAGAATCTATTTTAGGCAGTGGATTTACAAAGAAAGAAATATTCAAACCGGCACGTGTCATGTTGATGGTGGCAGTCGTACTCAGTTGCGTGTATGGCGCGTTCATGCCTGGTATCGACAACGCCGCCCACCTGGGCGGTTTTCTAGCGGGCGCTCTTCTCTCGCATTACTTCCGGCAAGACTTGAAAAAGCTGTGGAACAAAGGAGATTCCGTCGCCGTAGGGCTTGCACTGACAGCGCTGATTCTTGCTGAAAGCGGGCTGTATTTCAGCGTCAGAAACAACCCGCAATATCTAAGCCGCCTCGAATTTCAAAATGCTGTGCCTTTGATGAAGGAGAAAAAGTATAAAGAAGCGCTTCCGTACTTAAATGCATCACTGAAGCACTACAAGAATGTGAATACATTTTTGGAACGCGCCAGCGCTTATTCACATCTAGATGAACTCGATAAGGCGATAGAGGACTGCAACAGTGCAATTGAAATAGAACCGACGAACAGAAATTGTTTTATCGAGCGAGCACACGTCTATCACACGATGCACAAAGAAAATCTTGCAATAGCCGATTTAGATAAAGCGATTGAATTAGACCCGAAGTCAGCGCTTGCTTACAACAACCGCGCCTGGAGTTATGCGTCGATGGGTCAATATGAAAAAGCTATTGAAGATTGCAACAAGGCATTGGCGCTAAAGCCGGATCTCCCTCTGGCTCTCGACACGCGGGGATTAAGCTATCACCTCCTCGGTGATGCGACACGCGCGATGGAGGACCTCAATAAAGCGGCACGAATCTCCGATAAGGAAGGTGCCGCGCACTACCACCGTGCACTGGTTCATGAAAGCCAGGGAAAAACAAAGGAAGCGGCCGCGGACCGCGCAGAGTCCCGGCGCAGACAGTACGAACCAGAGGACTGGGAAACAAACTTAAATGCCGAGGGCGCACAACATTAATCGTTAAAGACGGGTTGCCATGCGGTCGGTTACATTAGCGGCGCGATAAAATAGCGCCTTACGAAGGCGACGGAAGTGTCGTTCGCACGCCGGCAGGCACAGCAAGGAGAAACACTCATGCAGAAGAAGTGGATTCCAGAAGGACACCATGTTTTGACTACGTATCTCGTCGTCAAAGATGCAGACAAATTTGTCGAGTTCGTCGAGAAGACTTTCGGCGGCGAAACCACAGTTTGCATGCGGCAGGAAGGCAAAATCGGGCACGCCGAAATTAAGATCGGCGATTCGAAAATCATGCTCGGCGAACAGTGCTCCGAGTTTAAAACAACTTCGTGCGGAATTTATATCTATGTCGAAGATTGTGATGCGGTTTATCATCGCGCGCTCAAGAACGGCGCATCGACGATTCATAAACCGGCAGATCAATTCTACGGCGATCGTTCCGGTGGTGTGCTGGATGCATGGGGCAATTCGTGGTGGATTGCGACTCACATCGAAGCAGTCAGCCAGCAGGAATTGCAAAAGCGCGTCGAAGCGATAAAGAAAGAGCCGGCTCTGAAGAAGTAGGTTCAAGAACCAGCGACCCCTTCGGACAAGTCGAAGATGCCGATGGGCACAGATGGAGTCTTGCCACTCACATCAAAGATTTGACACATAGACATAGTTGAAAATCGTGCACGCACATCTGGTTAGAAAAATTCGAATTTTTCTAACCAGCTATAGATCCATTGTTATGCAAGCATTTTCGGCATTTCCGGTCTTGCCGAGCATTGAACAATCGAAAATAAATCAACGTCGATTGGGGCTTTCGGGCACTTTTTATCATTCATCCGATTAGAAAAATTCGAATTTTTCTAATTCCGTTGAGGGCACAAAATCGGGCAAATCCTTCATTCGCCTGACACCTACGCAGTATAGTGGCGCGGACATACTATAGCGCATGCGCTGGAAGCCCAACCAGTATCCAATGGTACATTGAGTTTTAGAGGAATGCCTGCGGGATTTGACTATAAGTTTGCAAATCAAATGAATGGATATCCCATTCATATGCCTGCAACCGATCAAGTTAAGTTGTCGACAGATTCATTGTCGTATGCAAAACACCAATATGATCTAGCTCAGCGAGGTCTGGGACAGCTCATTATCGGCTGAACATCCTCCAGGCAGAATCTCCTCACATTATGTCGATACCGACGCGTTTCGCTCTT
>JADYYD010000343.1 GCA_020853845.1 Candidatus Melainabacteria bacterium | reverse complement strand
TTTATCAAGAAATTGCCGACATCTCTGATTGCCGCATTCAGAGCGACGCTCGAAGAAGTGGCGGTGGCAGATGTTCTCATGCACGTTGTCGATGCAAGCCATCCGAACGTGATGGAACACATGAGTTCCGTCTATGATGTCTTGAGCGAGCTGGGCGCTGTAGATAAGCCTATCATCACGGTTTTGAACAAGGCCGACAAAGCACGCAAAGAAGACCTGGAATGGCTGGCTGCGCAGGTTCCGAATCCTGTAATGGTATCAGCGATAATGCGCACCGGACTTGGTGGCTTGCTGTCGAATATTCAAACAGTGCTCGAAGAAGTTTGTCCAACTCGTCGTTTGCACAGCGCTTAATCGCGCGTCCTATTTCTGCCACTACATTCGGTGCCAGCTTCCAACGCCGCCGTTTCATCTTCGAATTTGAAAACTTGACCGGATAATTGAGATATACGGTAGTTTCAAGCGAAGGAAAGATTTGTCTGTTAATGTGGCAAATATAGGTGTGTACCCCTCGATGAATGAGGGAGCCCAGGGGCTCAGAGGAGCAACATTCAATGGCCAAAACCGAGCAGATTTCCAAAGTGGACGACCTGTACGCTCAGGGGAAATACCAGCAAGCCGCGGAAGAGTGCGCTCGCGTGCTCGACAGAACAGAGGAAAACTCCGGCGAGCGGGCAATTGCTCTGCTTAAGCTTGGACGACTGCAAGACCGGTTTCATAACCTCGAAAAAGCAATCGAGTATCTCAGGCAATCGGTAGAGATATCCGGCAAAGTCTTTGGTGAGAATAACGAGAAAACCGCCGAGGCGATGTCGGCACTGGCAATTTCTCTGGCTGCGCTCGGCGAGTTTAATGAAGCGGAGCGCCTTGTCGATGAAGCGACGAAAATTCGCTGCCAGTCATGCGGCGTCGACAGCCCTCAAGCCGCGGATGCATATGATGATCATGGGCTCGTTCATTTGACCTGCGGTCATCCGCAAGAAGCAGAAAAGAGTTTCGTAAAAGCCATGGGCATCAGACGCCGAGCTCAAGGCAAGTCTCATAAGGACTATGCGATTTCCCTCAGACACACGGCTATTCTCAGGCAGAAAGAAGGAAAAGTATTCCTGTCCGAGCCTCTCTACAATGAGTCGGCTGAGATTCTCAAACGTTCGCTCGGCAAAGATCACCCGGAGGTGGGTATTTCGCTCGACCTTCTTGCCGAACAGCAATTTGAAAGAAAACGTCCGATGGAAGCGGAAAAAAATTGGCGCCGCGTGAAGGAAATCCTCGCCACGGCACTTCCGGAGGAACACCCTCAAAGAATCGCCCTTTTGAACCGGCTGGCTGCATGCGCTCTGGTTCTTAGAACGGCGGAGGAAGCAGCCGAACTTTATTCCGAAGCCCTGAAGATTTGCGACAGGGCATATGCGGATGACACTGTCTTCAAACTGGATTCCGTTCTCGGACTCGGGTTGACTTATTTAAGAGACAACCAATTCGCGCTTGCAGAACCGCATATCAAGCGGGGCTTGAAGATGATCGAAAATCTGAGCGAAAGAGAAATGCGCCTGGAGAATTTGCTCATAGACAAGCTTGTGACTATTTACATTTTCCAGGGCAAATTCGGTGACGCTCTTCTTCTCATTCCTAACTCGATGAGAGCCAAGCATACGGCCGATTTTAACGACACCATGGATCTTGCATATCAACTCGCCAATGTGATCAGAAAGTCGATTGGCAAAGAGCCGCTTAAGCACTAGGATGCGTTCGAATTAGAAACGCAAGCGTCGCAAGCCCATGTTGGTGGCGCGAGCAGCCGCAGTATTGATGCCGCGTTTCAAGTTTCGATTGACGGCTCGGTTTACAGTCTTCGGAACACCCGTAAACATATGCGGTCCGCGCGATTTCGTACCAAAATAAGTGTGATTGACTCCACCGGTAGCCGTACCTGGAGCTGGTCTTTTCGGCATGATGTTGCTGAGCACTTCCATCAAACCGGCAGCACCACCCATTCCGCCGAGAGCACCGCCCAGACCGCCCATACCACCTGGCATACCACCCATCGGATTTCCCTGCCCCATGCCGGCCATTGGATTATTCAATCCGCCTTGCGGGTTCATGCCATTGGCGCCGCCCATGCCGTTCATATCAGGCATGCCACCACCCATGGTATTGCCAGAATTGAGCGTCCTGTCACGCTCGACACCACCTTGAAGCTGAGCCGAGTTTCCACCCATGGATTGTTCTTGCTGAAGAACATCGCCTAAAGTCGCGCCGGAACCGCCACCGCCACCGCCTGTTTGCCAACCGGAAAGACCGGAAGATCCCGAACCACCGGAAGCAGCGGCATTGTCACCACTGCCCTGCCAACCGGAAAGACCTTGCGAGCCGCCACCGGAATTGGAACTGCCTCCACCGCTTTGCCAGCCGGACAGTCCTTGCGAGCCTCCGCCCGAACCAGAGCTGCCGCCGCTGCTCTGCCAACCCGATAGACCTTGCGGACTTTGCTGCGCTGGCTGCGCTCCAAATGAATTAGAACCGGAACCCGAACCTCCGCTGCTCTGCCAGCCGGATAATCCCTGCCCTTTGGAAGAGAAATCGCTGGAAAAATCGTCTGTTCTCAAAGGCGGTGCGGATGATTTCGTGCCGGAGGATTTTTTGCCTGTGGCGGGTTTGTTCGGAAGGTAACTGCCAGGTGGAGTCGATGACCAGTTTGAATTAGACGCGGAATCATTGCTCGTCGGTGTCGACTGCCAGTCCGAAAGTCCTTGCTGGGCAAACACCGGTGAAGCCACGAGCACTCCCGACGATAGCGCAGCGAGAATACGGCTGCCGAAAGCAGACCTCTTTCCAGACCTGATCATTTCTCTTCTCCAGTAGTAAGTAG
>JADYYD010000342.1 GCA_020853845.1 Candidatus Melainabacteria bacterium | reverse complement strand
TAACGCCGGGAGTCGTAAACGCACTAACTAAGATAAACAGGATAGCGAGGAATCTTCTCCCCACGTCTTATTCCTAATATCCGCCGAACAGTTGCTGACCGCCGTTGAAGCCCATGCCGCCCATGTTGTAGTTTGCACCACCACCACGCGGCGGGTACCACGATGCTTGACCCATTTCGGTTTGCATTTCGTTGAAATAGTTCATCGACATCATTTGGTTGAACTTTTGATCGGCGCGGGCATTGTTTGCAGCTTCGCGCACGGCACCAATGTCATTTCCCATATTTGCCATCGTCGTTTGCTGGGTTTGTTCCAACCTTGCAATTCTCGACTGCAGGCTGCGAATGATTTGCAAATCGCGAGCGCGTTGCGCCGAATCGGCTTGCAGCCACTTGCGCAATGTTTGCACTTGATTGTCCGAATCAGCTTTGGCGCCTTTCAGTTTTTCAAGCTCTTGAATTTTCTTTTCGGCGTACAAGCGATATTGCTGATTTTTAGCCGCATCCATATTGGCTACGTTTTCAGCACTGCGCTCTTGCATCTCGAGGTCTCTCAATTGAGACTCGTTAAGGCGGAGCATTTCGCCATCGTCACTGAATGCGGCCTGGTCGGCTGCACTTTCCCCGCCCTGCGCAAATGCGGACAGCGAAATTGCAACGCTGCTAGCCAGTGCCAAAGAGAAGCTGGTTGCCAGCAATTTTGTAAAAGAGAAGCGCATACTATTACTCCTTGAATCTCGGCGTTTAATCTTTCTCTGCCGCTACGGTTTCACATTATCCCATTTGTGCGGCGTGTTCTGTATTCCGAGCCGTTCGTTTTTAGTAATCCCAGTATTAACTCTCAATATGAGGGATTCGTGAGGAATTTTGCTGCCAAGAGGCGGCGAAAAATAGCCGAAAGGCTCTAAAGCTGGTACTCTTTACGGCTAGTCTCTGTCCGTTCATTTTCAACCAATTTTCAAGGTGCAGTCACTATGACATTCAACCAAAAATTCGCGTCGTTGCTTCTTATAGCTTCTGTCGGGGCGTCCGTATGCTCGACCGCAGCGCTGGCAGAAAGCGCGCCGTCGCTTCCTTTGACAATGGAAGAAATCAAAGCAAAACGCAAAGAAGCTCGTGAAAACGTCATGGTCCCGTCCCTCGGTGGGATTCGCGGCATCGCGTACCGGGTGGTTGGCTACAAAGATTTCGAACCGCTCGAGAACGAACTGGGCAAAATTCTCAAAGAAACCGGCGTTCCTCTTCACGTCGCCACAAAGCTTAAGCCCGGCGACAACCCGGTCGACGCCATTTTGCAAATCACTTTCTATAAGACAGCCAGCCACACTGTTGCCGATTTGAGCGTTACTCAGTGGGTTTCGCTCATGCGCGACCCCAAAACGCAAATCAAGGCGGTCACCTACAGCGACAAAGTCTGGCTTTCCTCGCACAATCCGAAGGAAGCCATTGCGCAACTTGGCAATGACTTCGTCCATGATTTCCTGAAAGCCAACGCGAGATCGACCGCCAGGTCCTCGAGAAAAGCCAATCGCGAGGCTTCGGATCGCAGGGATTCAAAAGAATCGAAATCAAAGAAGAGCTCAAAGAAGTAAGCCTTCGCAACATCATATAAAGAAGAATTGGGTGGGCGGTTGTCGTTCACCCATTGTTCTATTCATCTGAATACAATAAGAGTTGCTGGGAAAGTTATCGGAATCAACACGGCTTGTAATGCCCGAAACAGAGAGCTTAATTTCGCTGGACAAAGTGTCGAAGTGCTACAAAACGCACCATATCGATGCGGTTAAGGGCGTGTCGATTGACATCCTGCCCGGCGAATTCGTCGCCATCATGGGACCGAGCGGCTGTGGCAAGAGCACGCTGCTTAATCTGATCGGCGCGATTGATAAGCCGGATGCCGGCTCCATTATTTTTGGCGGGCAATCGATCACTCAGTTGGACGATGAGGCTCTGACCCGCGTGCGAGGGGAGAAGATCGGGTTTGTTTTTCAGTCTTTCAATCTGCTGCCGACATTTTCCGTTATCGAAAACATCTTGGTCCCGATTGAGCTTATCAAAGGAAAACAGCTAAAGGGCTCGGAAGATCGCGCGCGCGCTTTATTGAAAAGAGTCGGCTTGGAGAACAGGGCGAACTTCTTTCCCGCGCAGCTTTCCGGTGGTGAGATGCAGCGCGTGGCGATTGCGAGAGCCCTGATTCACGAGCCGCGACTTTTGGTGGCGGACGAACCGACAGGCAACCTCGACACGCAAAACGGCGAGAAGATTTTAGATCTAATAAAGGAATTCAATCGCGATTTGAAACTCGCCGTGATTATGGCGACGCACAGCAGAGAGGCAAGCCTTTATGCCGATCGCGTATTGTTGATGAAAGACGGTACGCTTGAGAGTGAAACGCGCGTGACTGCGGCTTCGACACTCAGTACAGGCGGACCAAGCGCAGCAGAGAGCGACTGATTATGTCAGTCTTTCGGCTTTTCTATCCATTCGTCATCAGAGATTTGATCTCCAGTTGGAGACGAACAGCTATTACTGTCACTGGTATCGCCCTCGGTGTTTCTGTTTTTTTGGCGATTAGCTTGGCTAACGAAACCGCTTTGAGCGAGTTTAAAGAAACCGTTGATCTCGTCTCGGGAAAAGCAAATCTTGAAATTCGTCCGTCTGCCGGGAACTACATCGACCAATCGATTTTGGCGAGTCTTTCACCGTTGGGACGCGAAGGCGTCGTCTACACCCCGATTTTGCAAGCGCATGCTGTTGCAGTCGGTGGTGACAACCCGCTGGTTCAAGTAACTGGTATCGACACTCTCGCGCCTTCGGAATTTGTTCAAACCAAAACCGAAAATTCAGACAAGGAAGAATCGAATGCTTCTAAGGATGCCCGGCTAAGCACCAAATCCGATACCGACAAAAATTCAACGTCACTACTCGAGTTTGGAACCACCCTCATCGGCGAGCAGCTCGCTACTGAGTTGAATCTGAAGAAGGGCAGCGAGCTGAAGCTCTCCGTCAATGACAAAGTGATGAACTTGAATGTCATCGGCATTCTCAATTCGGAAGGGCTCGGCAAGTCTTTCAACGGCCAAGTCGTTGTTGTCGACCTGGAAACAGCGCAAGCGCTGCTGGATATCCCCGGAAAGATCACACAGGTAGAACTTATAGTTCCGGAAGAAATTTTTGCACCGGTGCAAGAACATTTGTCGAAAAACATTCTTCAACCGGTGACTGTCGACACGCCTTCTGCCCGAGCGCGCACCGTTGAAAAAATGACACAGTCATTTCAATACAACTTGACGGCATTGGCATTTATAGCGCTGATTGTAGGTATGTTCCTCATCTACAACACGATGACAATCTCAATCGTTCGCCGTCGCGAAGAGATTGGGGTGCTAAGAACCATCGGCGCGAACAAATTCAAAATTGCAGCGCTGTTTCTATCGGAAGCAATTCTTTTCGGAGTAGTAGGCTCATTGCTTGGTGTCGCCGCCGGTGTCGCACTATCCGACAGTGCTCTAACTGCAATCGCGGGCACTATCGAACATTTCTATTTCAGCCACCCGCTCGGCTCCTCGACAATACAGCCTGCGCAACTAGTAAAAGCATTCCTCGTTGGTGTTTCCCTGACTGTAATAGCCTCGATTGCTCCGATACTTGAAGCAACATCTGTAGCCCCTGCCGAAGCTGCGCGCAAAGGATCTTATGAATCGCGAATCGTCCATTCAACTTACGGACTGCTAGTCGCCGGTTTGGTCGTCTATGTCTTAGGTGCACTGGCTGCTACACTCGGAAAACCAATCGCCGGTTTTCCATTCTTTGGATATGCCGCAGCTTTTGCTGCAATCATCGGCACGGCATTGTTGACACCATTTGCGTTGGACCGATTTTTTACAGCGGTTAACAACAGCAAGTCTTTGAAAAACTTCTTCGGTGTTGAAGGCACCATTTCACTTAGAGCGCTCGCCGGTGCACCGGGCAGAACCGCAGTTGCCGTTGCCAGCTTGATGGTCGGCATTTCCATGATGATCAGCCTGGCCATCATGATCGCCAGTTTTCGCAGCACCGTGGTTGCATGGGTGGAGCAAACGCTCAAGGCGGACTTATACATTCAGTCTCAATCTCGCGCGGATGGAAATCGCGACGGTAAAATCGACTCGAATGCGGCGAACATTATAAGAGCTGTTCCTGGGGTTGCGGCAGTAGACGGCTTCGTCGAACATCGGACTAACGTGCGCGGAGAACCAGTCATAGTAGGGGCCGGAGAGTTCGATGTACTCAAGAAATATGGGCGGCTTCGCCTCGTCAATGGTGAACGAGGGAATGCACTTATCGAACAAATGGGTCCGAACGACTGCGTAATTTCGGAAACCATTTCCGTTCGTCGCGGTATCAATACCGGTGACATCATCGAAATTCCAACTGTAAAAGGAATGCTACCACTGAAGGTGGCAGGCATTTATTACGATTATTCCAGCGATCTGGGATATGTCGTTATCGATAGAAAGCAGTATTTGCAGAATTT
>JADYYD010000341.1 GCA_020853845.1 Candidatus Melainabacteria bacterium | reverse complement strand
TCGCGAGCAATGCAGCCGAGGCGAATAATAGGGCGGCTCTTGGGACTTTCATCTGATAAATTCTCTCGATCGAGTTCTCTATTAAGAAACGGTTCTGATTGCGATTATTGTCTAGAATAACTCAAACCAAACATTGCGTCTTTCGTGAAAACGCGAACCCTATCGGCGCCGGTCAAACCAAAGAAGTGAGCACGAATAATCCGCATTCCCCAATTAATGAAGAACTCGCTCACGAGTGCAGTCTTGCCGTCTCCAATTGCAGGAGACGTCTGCTTCTTGCCGATCAGCTTCAACAGTTTTTACCGGATTTGCCTGAAGGCGGTTTTTTTACTTGGGATGCAGTCGAGCAGTTTTTGATTTCACGCGGAGCGAGAATCCCGCGCGAAAGGCTCGATTTGCCCGCAAAACCTATTATAAGAATCGGGGGCGATAATCCTTTGATGGTAGGCGTTTCCGGCGGCGCTGATTCCGTCTGCCTTTTTACGCTTTCCCTTTGGGCTGAGTTATCCGGAATTTTTTCGCCGATTTTCTGCTGTCACATCAATCACAGGTTGAGAGGCGTCGAGTCCGATGAAGATGCAAAATTTTGCGAGCAACTTGCTGGACGGTTGCGTGCGCAGTTTTTGACAACGGTGGCCGATGAGGCTCAGGCTGAGGCTTTCAAGGCGCATGGAGCAGAAGAGGAATTGAGAAATTTTCGCTACGATGCATTAGATAAGCACGCGCGAGAAGTTGGTGCGCGTGTGGTGGCGCTGGCGCATAATTTAAACGACCAGGTGGAAACCGTCTTATTTCGTGCATTTCGAGGGACTTCAGCTAGTGGTTTGCGCGGTATTCCCTGCGTTCGCCGGCACAATGATTTTTTGATCGCGCGACCTTTGATTGATGTTCCGCGTTGTGTAATCGAAACGATTTTGACCACGAAGTCTATTTCCTGGCGCGAGGATTCCAGTAACAAGCTCATTCATTACAAGCGTAACTTCATTAGGGCGGAGATGGTGCCTCGCATAGAGAGCGAATTTCCGGAGTTCGGTGAGCGCGTTGAGAATTTGCGCAGATTAATAGCCGACGATGAAGATTTGCTGAGAACGCTTACGTGCAGCCATATTTCCGATGTGGAAGGACGAAACTCCGATTCTTGGGAATTAGGCAAATTACAAAATTTGCCGGTTGCTCTCAAGCGCAGGATGTTCGCGCAGGCACTGCGAAACAGAGATATAGTGCCCAGTTATGACCGCATCGAGAAGTTGGTGCGTATGACAATAAGTGATACTGAACTGCAGGATGGCGATGATGTGCTCGCGGCTGTTAGCCTTAATGATCGATGGGATGTAGTCAAAGGGAAAGAACATTTGAACTTCGTGGATAAAACGGACAATGATGATGGACCTCCGGCAGATCCAATCTCTGTGCGCGTCCCAGGCATGACTTTGATACCGGCGCTGAATAAAGCTCTCTTTGTTGAAGCTTTCGACCCGCGTGAGAAAGTGCCGAAAACGTTTCCCCCGGCAGATTCATTCGAACCCTTCGTTTCGCTCGAAAAAGTCAAGGGAGAGCTAGAAATCAGGGAGCGGCAGACTGGTGATTGCATTCAACCATTCGGCATGAAAGAAATCGTCAGACTGAAGAAGTATTTGCACACTCACAAACCCGATGAAGAGCTGCCCGCAAAGGGCAGGAGGAAGCTTTACGTGCTCGCGTGCGGCGATGAAGTGCTGTGGGTTCCGGGTGTCGGAATCAGCGAGAAATTGAGGGTTGGCGGACGTCCCACGCACATTCTCAAATTGCTCGATATCGCAGTTGAAGAATCTGTTTTTTGCTAAGTCGTGCCGAATTCGATTAAGCGAAGTTAATCTCAGGTGCGCGCGCTATAGCGCCGACTGCTGGCGGTTTCCGGACAAGCACCTCTTTGCAATGTATCTTACCGGGCACAAACAGGGTTTACCCCCGTCAACCTCCATGTAAAAACGTTACGATGAATGTATTGGTTACAACTGACGTACTAGGACTGAAAAGGGCTGCGGGCTTGCCGCAGCACGACTGAAAAGAGCCGGGCAGGCTGCAGTTTCGAACTCTTAAGAAAGACCGGAAAGGCAGATAGGTTCAGGCTTAAGGTGCTAGACTTAGCATGTTATAATCTGAGGATTAGGTATCTGGAGTGGTAGGAATGAGGAAGTACGGAACAACTTGGGCCGTTTTCTTTTTGTTGGTTGTGTTGGTGATCTTCGTCCTCTCGTTGACGAGCATAAGCCGTCGCGAAGAACCGTTGACTTACTCGCAATTGCAAAATCTGTTGAAGGAAGGGAAAGCCGACCAGATTCAGAAAGCAACTCTGACCAACGGTGAGAACGTCGGCTTTTTCAAGATGGCGGGCAACGATCGCGAGCGATCTGTAATTTTGCCCTCGGAAGCAAAGGAAGACTTGATCAAGCAGCTCAACGCGGCGGGCGTCTCGCTTGATGTTAAAGAGCCCGACAAGTCGAGCTTCTGGTTCCAGTTGATCAGCTCGTTCTTCTTGCCGATCTTGCTGCTCGTCGGTTTCCTCTTTATGTTCCGCAGCGCGCAATCGGGCGGCAATCAGGCTATGAGTTTCGGACGCAGCCGCGCCAAACTGATGGTCGACAACAAAGTCAAAGTTTCATTCAATGATGTCGCAGGCATCGACGAAGCGAAGCAAGAATTGCAAGAGATCGTCGATTTCTTGAAGAGCCCGGAAAAATTCCAGGCGCTCGGCGCGCGTATCCCGCGCGGCGTTCTTCTTGTCGGCGCTCCCGGTACCGGCAAGACTTTGCTTGCTAAAGCCGTAGCCGGTGAAGCAGGCGTGCCCTTCTTCAGCATCTCCGGTTCGGACTTCGTCGAAATGTTCGTCGGTGTCGGCGCATCCCGCGTGCGCGACCTTTTCGATCAAGCGAAGAAGCATGCTCCTTGTATCGTATTCGTCGATGAAATCGACGCTGTCGGTCGCCAGCGAGGCGCAGGTCTCGGCGGCGGTCACGACGAGCGCGAACAAACCCTCAACCAATTGCTGGTTGAAATGGACGGCTTTGAAGGCACTACCGGCATCATCGTCATAGCTGCCACCAACCGCCCGGACATTCTCGACTCGGCGCTTTTGAGACCAGGTCGCTTCGACCGTCAGGTTGTTATCGATCGTCCGGATGTTTTGGGTCGCGAGCAAATTCTCAATGTGCATGGACGCGGCAAGCCGCTCTCCAAAGATGTTGAGTTGAAAACTCTGGCTCGCCGCACTCCCGGTTTTACCGGCGCGGACTTGTCCAACTTGATCAACGAGGCAGCATTGATTGCCGCACGCGCAGACAAGCGCGAGATTGAGATGCATGATTTGGAGCTGGCCATCGACAAGGTTATCGCCGGTCCCGAAAAGAAAACCAGGCTGATTTCTCTCAAAGAAAAAACAATGACCGCTTATCACGAAGTTGGTCACGCCTTGATGTGCATCTTGCTCACCAACGCTCATCCGCTGCACAAAGTCACGATCATCCCGCGCGGATTCGCGCTTGGTCTGACGATGTTCTTCCCGGAAGAAGATGTGCTCACTCAGACGCGCTCTCAGCTAGTTGACCAGATTGGCGTCAGCCTTGGCGGACGTGTTGCTGAAGAAACCGTATACGGTGAAATCACAACCGGCGCACATGATGACCTCGAGAAATGCACTAAGCTCGCGCGCCGCATGGTGACCGAGTTTGGTATGAGCGACAGGCTTGGACCGATGACTTTCGGTAAGCGTCACGAGCAAGTATTCCTTGGTCGCGATTTCGGACACGAGCGCGACTATGGTGAGAACATCGCGACCATCATCGACGAAGAAGTCACCAAGTTGGTCACGGACCAGCACACCAAAGTAAGAGAGCTTCTCATCAAGTACCGCCCACACATGGATGCCATTGTGAAAGTACTTCTCGAGAAAGAAACTCTCGATCGCAAGGAAGTGGATGCCATCATGGCGGAAGTCGACAGACGCATTGCTGCCGGATTGCCGCCTGTTGAAGATCCGCCCAACATCTCACCGCCGCCGGCAGTGTCCGGAGGAGAAATCCTCAAGACGCCGCCTGAATCTCAAGGCGTTGACGTCGGACCGCAAGACCCGGAAGTCAAACCTGAGTTCAAGCCGAAGTTCGCATAGAACCGCATCAAAAACAGCAATAAACCGGCGAGCCTGATGGGTGAGCCGGTTTTTTCTATTGCTATCCTTTGCCAAGATTGAGCCGATGTATGTATACAACGGACCGGCGCCGGAGTACTCTAAATCTGCGAAGACTTTCTGAGATTTCACTCTTGAGCGAAGAACTTTCAGAAGAAGAATCTAAAACCGACTTTGCCCTGAAAACGAATTCTCGTGCCGGTTTTTACTTGGCGATGAAAGTTGCAGTTGCGGTCATTCTGGTGTCCCTCTTTGGATTCATGTCGTTTGGATTCGGGGAAACACCTTATACCACTCGTCACTGGGCACAAACGATTTTCACTGGTGGCGGGCTGCTCCCGTACATCTTTTCTCCGCAGTCAAAAATCGCTCTGCAAGCGGCCACTGATACCATGCGTGGTGAAACAAATCTGAGCCGCGGCAATTATGCTGAAACAGAGCGGATTCTATCCAACGCGCTCGAAGCATACCAATCGATAAATGCTGTCAACACTGTTTGCGGGCATATGTGTCTTGCAGGACTTGCAAAAGCGAGTAACGAGCAGAAAAAGGATGCGCAGGCATTGAAGTATCTCGCCGCTGCCATCCAGTCTGCCGAGATCGTTTACGGGAAAGAGCATGAAATCATTGCCGGTGAATTGCGGGCGTCTGGCTACCATCACAGCGGGTTGGAGAATTTTGCTTTGGCGGAAACATTCTACAGGCGCGCCTTCGAAATGGATAGAAGATGGCTTGGACCTGTTCATTTTGACATTGCTTACGACATGAGCTGCGTCGGACAGATGGAGTTGATGCAAAAGAATTACCCTGAGGCGATCAAGCTGCTTTCCGAAAGCCTCGTTTTGTACAAGCAGTCTCGCGGTGAGTATCACCCCAGTTTTTTCTGGGTGGAAGAGAGCCTGGCAAAAGCGTATTACGAGTCCAAAGATTATGCTCAGGCTGCCAGGCAATTCGAGAGTGTATTGAGCAGGTCTGACCGAGTGCATGGCAGCCCCGGAAAGGATTACTTGCGGCAGCTTGCCTGGCTTGGCTGGTCATACTTTTACGATTCGAATAAAGAGCGCGCGCAGATAAGAGCGAAGAAGCTGGTGCAGTTACTCGATCAAAAGAATGATAC
>JADYYD010000340.1 GCA_020853845.1 Candidatus Melainabacteria bacterium | reverse complement strand
TAATTCGTCAAATTTCGATTTGAAAGCACTGCACTCTTTTGTTGCCTTTGTCGGCGACGTATAAAGTATTGCTTTCGGTGTCAATGCTCACATCGGAAGGCGCCAGCAATTGTCCGGGCTCCGAGCCCTTCTCGCCGATTATGTAGAGAAACTCGCCGGCCGGACTAAATACTTGCACTCGATGATTGAGCGAATCAAGCACATAAATTTTATCGTTTTGATCGACAGCGACTGCGCGGGGGACATTGAATTGACCGGGTGCCGAGCCTTTCTCGCCGAAGGTTCGCACCAGCAAACCGGCTTTGTTGAAAACGCTGACGCGGGAAAGCCCGTAGTCGACGCAATAGATCTGGTTGAGACGATCTACTGCCAAGCCGCATGGCAACTGCATTTGGCCTGGGGCGTCTCCTTTTGAGCCCAATTTGCGTATCCAGGTTCCCATGTCCGACTGGAACACTTGAATACAACCATTTATGGCATCGGCGGCATAAGCTACACCGGTTGAGTCGAGTGCGATGCCGGTCAGTCCAGATTCGTTGCCGTGCACGTTCTTGAAATCGCGCATGAAAACGCCGGATGCGTCGAAAACACGAATGAAGTGATCGTTGGCGTCGGTGACGTAAATGCGACCGCGACCGTCGAACGCCAAGCCGGATGGCTTGGTGACGCTGCCGCCGCGAGTGCGGGAGTCTTTTGCGTCGGGCAATTGCGCAAGGTCGCCGGACCAGCGCCCGTCTTTGGAAAACACCGAAAGCTTGCGCGTCGACGTATCGGCAACCACAAGCCTTCCCGACCAGAAGGCCAGGTGCGCCGGCTCGCCGAATGGGGATTGTTCTTTTCCGCGCGCCGTAATGGACTTGAGAAACTTGCCTTTGGTTTGCTGATTGAGTGATGTGCTGACGAAGCGCGGAGCATTGAACGAATCGGTTTGCTTTTTCGGATCGTAGTTGTGGTTGTAGCCTGATGACGGTGCGTTGACCGAACGCCAGGTGCCGGACGTGCTCTCGGGCGCCTCGCTGTTTGGAAAGTTGATTGCTTGCGGCAGTGGTTGAAATGGAGAAACATCACCTTGCGTTTCTTCCGATTTCGAAAGAGCGCCCGTTGCCGAGGCTGAGTTCGCAGCGGGAGGAATTCTCATTGCCGAGGAGGGCTCGGATGGCGGCTTATAATCCGCCGGCAGGGCCTGGAGATTTTCCGCTGTTTTTTGCCCGACACTGCGAAGAGACGAACTGCCGTGTGCATCGGTGAGACTGGCGCAGTAGTCGCGGGCGAAATCCTTGACGCTGCGATAGCGCTCGCGTGCTCGTTTGCGCATCGCTTTTGCCACGCACGCTGATGTTTCCACCCCGATCGAGGCATTTAAAATATGCAGCGGCTTTTCTTCTTTGGAAACGATTTTGACGATGGTGGCGGCAATGCCTTCGCCTGAAAACGGAATTTGCTTCGAGAGCGCTTCGTAACTGACTACACCAAGTGAAAAGATATCGGCTCTGTGGTCCACGTTCTTGGCGTCTTGCAATTGTTCGGGAGAAACGTATGCAAGGGTGCCGAGCATGACCCCGGTTTTTGTCAGTTTTGTTTCTTCGAAGTCGATGGCGCGCGCGATTCCGAAATCAGTGATTTTTACACGCCCGTCTTTGAGGATGAAGATGTTGTCCGGTTTGACGTCGCGATGCACGACATTCATCGTATGAGCGAAATCCAGTGCTTCCGCCACCTGACTTAGATAGGGCCAAAATTCCTTAGGCGTCATCGGTTCTCGACGCGTTTCCAGTTCGCTTTTTAGACTGTGGCCTTCGAGAAATTCCATCACATAGAAGTAGTTGTCCCCTTCGACTTCGACATCGAAGACCTCGACAATATTCGGGTGGCTGAGTCGCTTGACTGTGACTGCTTCACGCTTGAATCGGTCACGAAATTCACGCATCTTCTCGGGCGATATATTTTCCATAACCAGGCGTTTGATCGCGACGAGACGATTTTCATCCGGGTCATATGCCTGATAGACGATGCCCATCCCCCCGCGTCCTATTTCCGAGAGGATTTTGTATCGCCCGAATTCCGGCGGCATTTAAGAGTCCTTATTCAACGGAGAAAACCATTTCAGTTTTGCCGAAGGTCAACTTGTCGCCGGGGAAGATTTGTTTGCGCTCTTGCAGTACTTCGCCGTTGAGAAGCGTGCCGTTGGTGGAGCCCAGGTCTTCGACCCAATAACCGCCTTGCATTTGCAAAACCCAGGCGTGGTGCCGGGAAACATAATGATCGGTGGTGATGGAGATATTGTTTGTCTGATCTCGTCCAATCTTGCTTACTGATTGAGTGAGCGGATATTTTTCCGACGTCAGCTTGGCGATGAGGAAAGCCGGGCGCGATGTGCGACCGTCCTTGCGTGCCGGAACCGCATAAAGGTCCTGTTGCGAGCGCGAAGCGTTTGCAAAGCCGCCCTGCACTTCAGAGCTGACGCCGCAGACGGTACAAGTTCCGTCTGGGCTAACTACACCACCGCATCTCGTGCACTCAGCTGTACCGCTTTTGGACATACACCGTATTACTTGCTCCCGTTGTCGGAGCCGTCGTCAAGATATTGAATTACTACCACGGTTACATTGTCCGGGGCTCCGCCGTCAAGAGTCAGCTTGACAAGGTCTTCGCAAACCTGTTCAGGCTCCTCATGTTCAGCGCATACTTCGCCTATTTGCTCATCTCTCAAGACTGTCGGCAGGCCGTCCGAGCAGAGTACTACCCAGTCTTTAGCTTTGAGCTCTACCGGTGTATGGTCGATTTCAACGCGCTCCTCATGCCCGAGACAACGCGTGATTAAATTCTTGTAAGGATTGATGCGAGCCTGCTCTTCTGTCAATCTTCCGGCTCTCACCATCTCTTGCACTACCGAGTGATCGTTGGTGAGCAGGACAGGCTTGCCTTCTCTGAGCAGGTAGGCGCGAGAGTCGCCGACGTGGGCGATTTCGAGCGCTTCTTCCGACTGAACACCGACAACAATGGTCGTGCCCATGCCTCGCACCGAGGCGTCTTCTTCTGCTTGCTGCCAGACTGATTGATTGGCCAAATTGACCGTTTCAAGGAGCCACTTTTGAATTTCCGAACGTCCGCTGAAGGGCGGTGGATTATCAGTCCACTGCTTCTCCACGGCTTCCACTGCCAACTTGCTGGCTTTCGCTCCGCCAACAGCGCCGCCCATGCCATCGGCGACCGCGAACACACGAAGGTCCGGGCTCACGTAGTAATTATCTTCGTTCCTCTGCCGTTGGCAACCGGCATCAGTTCGCGCAGCCGCACGCCATTTGAGCTTCGTCAATCTCCGCTGCCCCCTTGAGAATCCGGCTTCTCTAACCGTGTTATCAAGCTAACCGGTGTCACTAAATGCCACATTATAATTGCCACCATTACACCATTTCCAATCAAGAAATAGGGGGCCAACGGCCTAATTTCAGCAATCTGTGTTGACCCGATATAAAGCAAGTCAAAAACACACAGAGCTGCTGACAAAAGGCTTAAGCCAAGCCGTTTGCGCTTATCAGCCGATAAACGGGTTTCCAGCAGATGCAATCGCTTATTGAGATTGGCAACCTGGTTCTTCAATTGCAGATCGGCTGCCTGTGCCTCTTTGAGGCTGGTCTCAAGAGCTTTTTGCGTGCCACTATTGGTAATGCGAGTCCCCTTCTTAAGCGCGTTTTGCCCTGATTGAGGCAAGTCTTGCGCGCCGGAAAGTTTGGAAAGTGACTCTTCAAGTAAAGTTACGTTTCCGCCGTAGAAGAGGCGCAAAAGAGGAACCGCTTGTTGCGGCCGGTTCATGATCCACTTCTTGAGAGCCGGTTTAGCTGCTTCGACAAAACTGAAATTGGGCTGCAAAGTCCTGGCGATTCCTTCAATTGTCGATCCCGCTCTCAAAAGATAAGCAAGCGAAGGCGGCAAGCAAAGAGATCGATCGAGGGCTATCTGATCGATATCGTTTTCAAGATCGGTGAAGTCGAGGTCTTTCACTTCTCTGCCGGCGTAATAGTCGATAAATGGCTGCACTGCACGCTCGATAGGCATTGAATTGGCGCCTTCTTTGAGAATTCCGAGCTTGCGCAAATTGGTGATCAAATCCTCTGTATTTTTCTGGATTACGGCAGAAATACAGCCGGTGATCGCCTGCCTTTGCTCATCCGAAATTTCGCCCACCATGCCAAAATCGTAGATGACAAGCCGTCCCTCTTCATCGACGGCCAGGTTGCCGGCATGCGGATCGGCGTGGAAAAAACCGTGCATCAGCACTTGTTCCAAATAGCAGTTGACCAATTGCTTGCCCAAGCGAGGCAGGTTTACATTGCGCTCCAGAAGCTCTTTAACGCGATCGATTTTGGTGCCCGGCAAAAATTCGAGCGTCAGAACGCGCCTGCCTGTGTACTTCCAGAACACTCTGGGTACGCGAATATCCGGATAGTCCCTGAGCACTCGCCGCAGCCTGTCGGCGTTTCTGCCCTCCTGAATGTAATTGACTTCGCAGAATAAATTGCGGCCGAATTCGTCGGATAACTCCAGCCAACCATCCCAATCCGCGCTCGTCTTGAAAAGCAGGCTGCCCAACCGTGTCATCAAGCGCATGTAGCCGAGGTCTTGATAGAAACGCTGCCTTAGCTGCGGGCGCTGCACTTTGACAGCCACCTCCGTGCCATCCTTGAGGCGCGCTCTGTGCACCTGACCGACGGACGCCGAGGCGATCGGATGTTCTTCGAAGTGAGCGAACAATTCATCGGGAGAGGCGCCCAGATCGCGCTTGACGGTCGCCTGAACGGTCTTAAAATCAAATGGCGGCACCTGGTCCTGCAGCATAGCCAGTTCGTCGGCGATATCCACAGGAAGCGCGTCGCGCCGGACGGAGAGAAACTGCCCCAGTTTGATATAAGTCTCGCCAAGCCTGATGCAAGTTTCTTTCAGGCGAATCGCCCGCGCTTTTTGCCGAGCCTCTGAATCTTCCGGGGTTTTGGGCGGTTTCATTTTGTCGGCGATGCTTGCCGAGGTAAAACTGAGCATCGTTTTGAGCATGCTCCAGAAACGAGCATCGCCAATGAGATTGCCGATTTTTACCGAACGGTCGGCTTCTGCCGGATCGTACGGACTGAATGATTCGAGTGAGGATGATTTTCTGCCGATTAGAGGAAACGGGCTGCCCGAGTAGGCGCGAATTTCCGATTCCAATGGTGTGCGCTGAGGCGGAGTCTGATTGGGAAATTTGTTTTTTCTTGCGCGCGGGCTCTTGGCGACGTTATTATCCGTCTCAGCCTTTTTTCCGGACGAACTATCTGGATAACTTGCTTGTTCTGAGGGGTCGAATGGAACGTCGGGCGGACTCACAGAGCATGTCCCCGGTGCCTTGCATCAAACTGTATGTCGCTAAAGAAGCGTCTTAGACACTGACTTTCATCGACTTGAGTTCGGAAATCTCGGCACGCAACGTGGCGATTTCGGCTCTCAACTCGTTGATTTCCGTGGTGTCGCCCAGAGCGCCCAGCGAAAAATCGGCTACCTGTCTGCGGATACGCTCGCGCACCTGACTTTCCAAAACTTCGGAACGTTGCCAAATGTTCTGCGAGATTTCACTCGCCACTTCCTTGGCTTTATCTTTGTATTCATGCACGCGGTCGGAGCCGGTGGATTTGTATTCGCCTGCTTTGGCCGTCAAGGAGTCGAGCGCGTCCTCGACGCGTTCGCGGGCGACTTCGAAGGCAGCTCTGCCCAGGAAAAACAATTTGATCATTGGCCGCAACACGTAACTAACCTCCAGCGCCGATTGGCTTCAGTTGGCACAGACAAAACAGACTTGAGATTATACACTAGGGACATCGCAGAGATACTTGATTTGCACATTGTGTATGGCACTGTTGCAATATGTCAGCGATTGAGAAGCTTCGGCTCGAGACGGGAACTTTCCGGCAAACGGCCGATCACTGACAAGCCGCAAGCGCGGTGACTCGACGAAAAGCCGAGCCATAATAAAAATGTCCGCAACTAAAAAGGTGGCTAAATTGGCACAAGATACAAAACTAAAAGTGAAGGCTACGGAAAAACAGCCCGGTGCTTCGCGAACGCAGCCGGGTCGCAATGCGCGCCCTGTCTCGCTCATTTATGTTCCGCTTTTCTTGGGCGGCAGCCACAGGGGGGCGAGCATGGGTCCGGCAGCCATGCGTGTTGCAGAACTGCCAGAAAGGATAAAAGCCCTTGGTTTCAGGGTTGCAGAGGAAGTCGATATCGATGTGCCAAACTCGGTTTGCTGGTGGGATAACGAATCTCAAAGCAAGTGCGTCCCCGAGATTCATCAAGTCAGCGCCGCTGTTGCCGATGCCGTAGAGTCCGCCATGGAAGCCGGCAATCTGCCCATCACGATAGGCGGCGATCACAGTCTGGCAATCGGCAGCATCGCCGGTGCAGCCAGCTATTACAGAAGACACGAAGAAACTTTTGGTTTGATATGGTTCGATGCGCACGGAGACATCAATACTCCTGACACTACTGCCAGTGGCAACGTGCACGGCATGCCATTTGCAGTTTCGCTCGGATTGGGCGACGAAAAACTTGTCAATTTGAAAGGGTTCAGTCCTAAAGTGCCGGCTAAACGTTCCGTATTGATAGGGATTCGCGACGTCGATCCGCCCGAGCGCGACATGATCAATCAAACTGGTATCACTCCATTTACGATGAAGGAAATCGATCACCTCGGTCTGGGTCGTGTGACTGATATGGCTCTGGGAGCGGTAGGTGCAGATGTGAATGGAATTCACGTCTCATTCGATATTGATGTTATCGATCCGGATGTTGCGCCTGGCGTCAGCACTTCTTCGCGAGGTGGGCTCAGTTACAGGGAAAGTCATTTGGCGCTCGAACTTCTGGCTGAGTCGGAGTTGGTTCGCTCTATAGATATAGTTGAACTCAATCCTGCCTTCGACGTTCGCAATAAAACCGCCGAACTTGCTGTGGAGCTGATTCTTTCGGCTCTGGGCAAACGCATTTTGTAGATTGAAAAACGCACTTGTCGTCCCATGCGGCAAGTGCGTTTTGAATTCTCTTGTGGCTGAAGAACTAGTCGTCCATATCCTGATTGGTGACTTTCATGATCGAACCGTCAGTGGCGTTGATGTGAAAGTTCTTTTTCTCTTTCTCGCCTTTGACGCTTACCGAATAGTAGAGAGTGTGCGGTTTTTTGTGCATTCTCTCGAGATCGCTGTCAGTGATTGTGCCTGACAATTGCTTGAGAGCTATCGCTTCCGCTTCCTTTTTTGTTAGCTTGGCTGTCTGTCCTCTTTTGCCTGTGTCGTCATCTGCGAATGCGCAAGTGCCGAACGATGAGCCGATCATTGTGAGCGCGACTGCCATCACCAGCATTTTCTTCATTTTCAAAACCTCGTCCAGCTAAATTTGCAAGGCAAAATTTTACGACAGAGCAGGTAGTCCCGGACATATCCTTCCTGTTTTTCTCTCGCTTGATAACTTTGTTGACCGGCCTCGTTGAAAATTTTGGGGCAGGGACGGGATTTTGATTGATGTACCTGTAAGGCTTTCTGAGGTCTTGGAAATTTTTACTACCGGATTAAGTTGGGGCTTGTCACTCTCAATTTTTGGTACTATACTTACGTATGTATCTGGGAGTTTTGGTAACCCAGGCACTCTGACAATACTGGGGCGGCACTTAGAGGAAAATTTATGGATTTGGACTGTTTGCCGCCACGGCAACGCGACGTCATACGTTCGATTGTTGAGCTGACCGAGGAAAATGGTTATCCGCCAACCCTTGCGGAATTGGCGAAGGCTCTCGGTTTGCGCAACCGCATGACTGTTCACCAGCATGTCGCTGCACTGAAAAAGAAAGGTTATGTTCATTGGGAGCCTGGGCTGAACCGCTCTTTGAGAGTCGTTTCTCAAATGACCACGCAAACAGGTGGAAGAACAACCGAGACAACGATCGAATATGAGGAGACTTACACCGAACCGGCTGGTATTCCTCTGGCAGGCACTATTGCTGCCGGTCGTCCGATCGATGCTATCGAATCAGGCGAGTTTCTTGCCATGGATGGTCAATACGCCGGCACCGATTGTTTCGCTCTTAAAGTGAAGGGTGATTCGATGATCGAAGACGGTATTTGCGATGGCGACTTCGTTATCATCAAGCCCAATCCTTCTCCGCGCAATGGAGAAATTGTGGTGGCACTTTTGGATGACGGAACGGCGACATTGAAGCGCATATTCAAAGAAAAGGGCGGCTTCAGACTGCAACCTGCAAACAGCCAGCTGGCGCCGATTTTCATAGATGCCAGAGACGGTCTTTCCGTGCAAGGTGTAGTGGTTGCGCTGTTCAGAAAGATGTGAGTGCCGAAGAGTTATTCGTAAGCAATTTTAGTGACTGAATAGCTGTTTCATGCATTTCGGCATGGGCGCTGACGTGTCTACTTCAAGCGTTTTCTCGTTCTCATAGCGAACTTGCCCGGGCTTGTCTTTGCCCAATTTTTTGACGTGTTTGACTTGCGTGTACACAACGCGGACTTTGGTGCCCGATGTTCCGCCCTTAGAAAGGCGCGCTGCAATTTGAGCTGCTTCTTTCAAGGTCGTAAGCGGTGGTTCCTGCTTCGAGGCGGGTACTCGGATCAGGACATGCGCTCCTCCCGACCCCAAAATATGCAACCAAATATCATTAGGCTGAGCGAGCTTGCTCAAAAGTTGATCGTTTTCGTGCCTGTTTCGTCCGACGTAAATGGTCCAGCCGTCCGATGAAGTCACGCTCAGCATGCGCGGTTTGCCTGTCTTCTTTTTGTCCGCGCCCTGTCCTTTATTCTGCTGTGGCTGTTGCATCGCCGAAGTTGGTTTGCGTCCGATGATCAACTCGCGCAAAGCCTTCAATTCGTCGTTAGTTTGCGCACTCTCCAATTGCTTGAGTTGCGTTTCAACGACGGTCTGTTTCTTCGATGCTTCGTCTAATGACAGTTTGGCTGCCTTTTGACGGCTGCGTAACTTAGAGAATTGCCGATAAAACCACTGCGCATTTTGCGACGCGGTCAAGTTTGGATTGAGTTTGATCTTTATCTTGGCTGTTCCGCCGTTATAAAGATCATCGACTTCCAGATCTGTCTGTCCCGGTTCTATGGTGCCGAGATTGGCTAAAACAAGGTCTCCTGAGCGCTTCATCTCGTCGAGAGACTGCTCGTTTCTAATATGCTGGGACGCGACCGAAATTCTGGATGCCAGTTTTTCGTCTTCCGATCTTAGTTCGTTGCGCAGCCTTTCACGCAATTGTTGAAACTGCTCACGCGCTTCAACCGCGCAGTAATAGTCATCTATGAGGTCATTCACGGCGGGAAAATGCTTCCAGGCCTGCTGAACCTCGGCACTGGATGCGGTGCCGTCCGCCGACTCTTTCAGTTCCGGGATCAAAGAAAGCACTGTAAACCGTGACAAATCTTTCTTCATTGCCGGCTTGAAAGTAAGCCGTTCTTCCCCGAGCAATTTGACTACCGACCAGATTTTTTCTTCGCTGCCCGCCTCTTTCAGGGCGTCGGCAACCGGGCTTTTGACACCGGCGGCAAGAATCACCTCTTCTGAAAGATTTCGACCCAAACCTGTAAAGGTGTGAATCAGCCACTGTTCCAGAGTTGCAAACGATGTCGATTCGGTGGCGTTTCCTTCGGATTTTTTTTCAAGAATTTCATCCAGCAATTGCCATTGCCTGGAGAAATCTTCCCGCGTGAGCTTGAAAATATTCGGACGCTCCTGACCGGGGGGACGTTTATATGTCAGTCCCGGAGCCACTTCGCGCTGGCGGCTCATCTCCTTGGTAACAATATGGGACGCCGTAAGAATTTTTTCTTTGGCTTTGTCCCAGAAAATCAAATTGCTGTGCCGCCCCATAATTTCGGCTGTGAGAACTTTGTGGCTTGCGGTGCCGACCTCATCGGTGGAAGAGAAGACGAAGTCGACGATACGCTCGCCAGGCAACTGTTCGATATGAACTAATGTCGCGCAAGCCAGTGTCTTTCTCAAAAGGAGGGCAAAAGTGGAATTATTTTGCGGCGCTCTTTCGTTTTTAGCCCCCTGCGGTGCTTGTTTCACAAGGCAGATGCGACCATAAGTGGCATGGGCGGATAGCAAAAGGTGAACCATGCCCGATTTCGAGCGCAGCGATATAAGCAACTCGTCGCGTGCGAGCTGAAAAACCCTGTCAACGCGCCGGTTGAGCAAGAGCGGCTTGGCCTCGTCTAGCACTGCCCGAATTGTCAGGGCATCGAACGGTTGCATGGCTGTTCTCGTTTAGGTTTAATAGGGGTCTCTTGTTAAAGGACAATCTACCAAAAAAGTGAAGCTGTATTATGAACACATAGTCTTCACTGATAGCGGGAATTTCGGGCGATACGACTGACGAAGAGGGCTTTCCATGCCGGCCAGCAAAAGCAAACAGTCTTTGCCGAAAAAATCAGGAGGGTCTGAAAGGTCCCATTCATCAGAGCGCGCTGCCAAATTGGAGGGCGACACTGATTCCGAGCCCGCCAAGGCTGATAAGCCGCCGGAGAAGGTCGTGCCGGGAAATTTGTTCGTGCTCACAGGACCTTCGGGCGTAGGCAAGAACACGGTCATTTATCGAGTTTTGGACGAGGCCGGTGGCATCGTCGAGTCCGTATCAGTGACTACGAGAAAACAGCGTGACGGCGAGCGCGACGGTGTGGACTATTTTTTCACCGACCGCGAAAGCTTCGAGAAGATGCGCGCCAAGAACCACTTCATCGAATGCGCCGAATTTGCCGGCAACTATTATGGCACCCCTCGCAATTGGGTCGAGAACCGCATTACTGAAGGGCTTGATGTTGTCCTAGTCATTGAAGTGCAGGGCGCAAAACAGGTCAAGAAGCAGTTTCCTGAAGCTATTTTGATTTTCCTGGCGCCGCCTTCGATGGACGAGCTTGAAAAGCGTCTTCGCCACAGAGCCACAGAGGCAGAGGACGTTATCGCCATGCGTCTGGACAAAGCCGGTCAAGAAATGAATGAGCGCGACCTCTTCCACTATGAAGTTGTTAACGACGATATGGACCAAGCTGTCAACAATGTGCTCTCGATCGTGTATGCTGAACGTTGTCGCATAAGACCTTAGTCGGCGCCGCATGTTGGCGTCCGGGTAGGGGACCGAAACACCCAGAACCACGACCATTGGGGACCAATGAGCACAACCAGAATCCTTGACCAGTTGATGGATAAGCATGGCAACCGCTACGAGCTGGTGCTGAAAGTGGCTCAGCGCGCGAAGGTCATCAAAACCGAAACGCGTGATCAGCACAAAGCCACCAACGCCGTAATTCAGGCTTTGCAGACGGTAGCTGCCGAAGACGACGGCACCATCCTCATCTCACCAGGCGGTTACCAGATCTATTGATCCGGCGCTCCGGGCACTGCTCGGCGTCCGACAATATGATTCTGCTGTAAGAAATCGCGACAATGCACCGGCTCAAATCGGTGCTTTTGTGCTTTTTCGTAGCAAATGTCCGATTAATATTGATTCAGATTGTCCTCAGGGGGGATTTTCCCGTTGCCAAGGAAACCGGTCGGTCTTACTCTCTTCTTATGAGGAGTACCAGATCCTTCTCAAATTGAGTTGGCGACGAGCTTTAAGAGACCACATCCCGCATGGACATCTGGGCAATCATCTTACTTTTCGCGTTCATGGTCGGCATCATGGGCTGGGGCATGAACCTGTTCGTCAACGGCATCCTATGGTACTGCGACTGGCGCGAGGGTACCGAGATCAACTGGGGAATGGAGACGTTCTTCACGCTGGCGATGCCATTTACTTGGCTCTACACCATTTTTCTGATTGTCGTTCTCTACATTCGCTAAGAAGCGCTCTCTGCCTTCTTTTCCTCCGACGAGCTCAGACAGCTCCGCAAGAATATCCGCCGCGTCTTGAGCGCAAGTAATTTGTGTCAGCCTGGCGCGAAACGGCGCCGCGCCTGTCATTCCCTTGGTGTAATGCGTCATGTGGCGTCTGGATTCGTTAGAACCGATACGCGGTCCTTTGTATCTCGTTAGCCAGACGCAGTGCAGATAGGCGAGGATCAGTCTGTCGACGTCGTCGGGTGCAGGCGTGAGAATACCTTCGTCGATATAGCGCGTGATGCGCGGGATGAGCCACGGATTTCCGAGCGTTCCGCGGGCGACAGCAACTCCATCGCAGCCTGTGATTTCCAGCAGCCTGATTGCGTCTTCTGGCTCGAAAACATCGCCGTTGCCGAAAACCGGAATGCTCAGCGCCGCTTTCACCTTGGAAATGAAACTCCAATCGGCTTTGCCGGAATACAGTTGCTGCCTGGTTCTTCCGTGCACAGTGACAGCCGATGCTCCGGCACCTTCAACCATCTCACCGAACTCAACTGCGTTTCTAGAACTGTCGTCCCAGCCCAAGCGGAATTTCACCGTCAAAGGAATGTTGATCGCGCTTTTGACAGTCGAGATAATTTCGCGCGCCAGATCCGGCTCTTTCATCAAGGCGCAGCCGTCTTTACCTTTTGTAATCTTGGGCACCGGGCAGCCCATGTTGATATCGACGAAGTCGGCACCCTTCTTCTCGGCCATCTGCGCGGCAGCCGCCATCACGTCGGGCTCATGCCCGAAGAGTTGAATGCCAATCGGATGCTCTGTGACCGACAGGTCCATAATTCGGCACTCGGGGCGATTCATCAGGGCGCGACTTGATACCATCTCCGTAGAAAGCAGGCAGTTGGGATCGACCTGGCGCACGATGTCGCGAAAAACCAGGTCCGTGACCCCCGCCATCGGTGGTACGTACACGCGGCTTTTCAAAGTGATAGAGCCGATTTGAATAGGCATACTGAGAGTTTACAGGACAGGGCGGGTGTGATGTCAAATAGTACGGATATCAGCCGGTTGAGGCACGCCCTGGAAGATGCTTATCCCCTGGGCGAAATCGCAGCGATCGAGTCGATTCCGACAGATGAAGAAGAGTATCTGAAAGACGCAGGCGTGACGCTTGGCGCCGAAGTTGCAAACCTGCGCAGCGCCTTTCGCGTTACTTCTTCCAGTGGCTCGTACTTCCTCAAGCGCGTCAGTTCATGGGTCTCTGACGAGCAGTTGAGGCGCGTTGAGGCGTTTCTTGGCTGGTCGCAGGAAAGAGAACTTTTGATTTCTCCGAAACTAATTACGCCCCCAGCCGGTGGTGGCCACATTTCTATTGAAAACGCTCGCTATCAGCTCTTCCAGTTTGTCGAACAGGAAAAGCGACAGAATTGGATGAACAGCCAAGTTTCGCATAGTGACTGCCGAGCTGCCGGGGAATTGCTGACTCGTTTGCATTCTGCCTTCAATGACTACCAGAGCTTTAGTAAGGAAATTGGCGCCCAAAGTTCCCGGACTTCAGGGGTTTTGAGTGAAACAGCAAGACGATGGGACAACCTGGTTTCACTTAGCGAAGAACAAAACACAGATTTGCCGAAAGTGTTCTCAAAACTTGTGCGCGACAAAATTTTGCTTACTGAGAGACTTTCGAAGGCGCTGAATACAGCATCCGAGGGCGAAATGGTTTTTGAAGGAAAGCCGGTTGATACCTTAGTCCACGGCGATTTCCATCCTGGCAATGTCCTCATCGTCTCCGGTGCGGGAAGAGATAATATTGCCAATGTGATTGATTTCGACCATATGCACCTTGCCTCACCAGTTTTCGACTTTGGTTATGGACTTGTGATGTTTGGGCAGAGGAAAAGCGATAGAAGGGAAACGATTATAGATTGGGATTTGGCGCGTTACTTCATTCGCGGAGTTTTGACTCCTCCGGGCTATGCCCGGCCATCCATATCAGACTTGCTTCCAGCTCACATGACTATCGCGTGTTTTCTTATCATCGATTGGGCTGCTGATCGTTTTCTAAATGGACCAAAGCCATTTGCCGAGCTTTACCAAGGAATTGTCGGTGACATGTTGCATCTTTTGATGTCTGAGAACTTTGAAAAGTCGGCGGATATCTATTATGAAGAACTCAAGGAATTGGTCGGCTGAGGTATATTTAGCGTTTGTGATTTGTGTGAAGATAAGGGCGCCGGATAACGGACAATGATGCACAAACGGCTTAAAAATCGATTTGCAAACCTGGCAGCGCTGCTTGTCGGCAGTTTCGCCGCATTGGCGATACCCGCCTGGGCTGATGCTGTCATCAGCGGGCGCATTACCGATCCCGGCAGCTTTCCTGTGAGCGGAGCCAAGGTTGTAGTTTTTGACGATGAGGCCACCTGGTCGGTCTCGGACACAACGGATGCCAATGGAAAATTCTCAGTAAAACATATCCCATGCAAAACTTGTTTCGTCGAAATAACGCCGCGCAAGAAAGGCGCTCTGGCAGCGGCTCTCATTGATGACGTCTCCGGCAAGGTAGACCGCCGTTTTCTCATTCAACTGCATCATGGTTTTTCAGTGCGAGGTAGTGTGACCGGCGCTGATGGTAAACCATTGAAAGACATTGTTGTGAAAATTTCGTCTGCCGACACCGGCGAAGATTCCTCCGCGCGCATTCACGGCGGCGGCGCTGCAGTAACCGCAAGGGACGGCAATTACGAGTTGTGCCTTACTCCCGGACATAAGCGTTTGACTATCATCAATGAAAAATACCCGGCCCTTGTGAAACATTTAGTGCAAAAATTTCAGGTCACCTCGGATGGTGCATTGGAAAACATTGTTCTTCCGAAAAAACATAGCTCGCACAACTGAGAGTTGCAGTTGTTGAAAGCGTTCAAACAGCAGGTAAAGCAATGAATACAGCCTTTTTCGATTGTCCTTTCGGCGCCGCCGGTGACATGCTTCTGGGAGCGTTGATAGATGCCGGTTTGAACGTCGAGCAGTGGAAAGAAGAACTGGCGAAGATCGATCTGCCTGCGGGCAGTTTTTCAGTTCGTGCAGAAAAACTGCTTCGCTGCGGAGTTCACTCCACCAAGCTGCATGTGTTCCTCAGTGCTGAAGCCGCTCATGAGCACGATCATGATCACGGACATGCTCACGAGCATCATTCACATGATCGCGAGCATTCACAGGGGAATCACCACGACCATTCACAGGACCATGAACATTCTCACGACCACGAGTATTCTCACGACCACTCGCACGACCAAGGGCGCGAACACCATCATCGCGGTCTTTGCGACATTCTCAAAATCATCGATGCTTCATCGATCACGCCCACGGCGAAAAAACTGGCTGCTGAAATTTTTACCCGTCTTGGAGTTGCGGAAGCAAAAGTGCATGGTGTAACGCCGGACGATGTCCACTTTCACGAAGTCGGCGCAATCGACGCGATTGTCGACATTGTCGGTTTTGCCATTGCCTATGACCTTATGGGTATTGAGAAGTCCATTGTTTCCGTTCTTCCTGTGGGCAGCGGGACGATTCACTGCATGCACGGTGAGTTCCCTGTGCCGAGTCTCGCCACTCTGGAATTGATTCGTGAAGCGCGCGCCCCTGTCGCGCAGACGGCTCTCAATTTTGAATGTTTGACTCCTACGGGCGCTGCAATCCTGACCACCATTGCCGAACGTTTCGGATCTCAGCCGGATATGTCTGCGGTCGATGCCATTGGATATGGTGCCGGTTCGCTAGACCCGGAGGGGCATCCGAATGTTTGCAGAATTGTGATTGGACAGTGTTCGCCCAAGCGCGGCAGCGAAAAGAACGCCCCGGCTGCAAGGTTTCGCAGTGAAATGGTATCTGTTGTTGAATGTAATTTCGATGATCTCTCACCCCAGGTCATCGGCTATGCATCGCAGAAGTTGTTGGAAGAAGGTGCGCTCGATGTTTTTGTCACGCCGTGCACAATGAAGAAAGGTCGCTCAGGGCATCTGCTTACGGTCATTTGTCGGATGGAAGACGAGCTTCACGTCAAGCAGGTTATTCTTGCGGAAACATCTACATTAGGTGTGCGCAGCAGTGTGATGGAGCGTTTGATTGCAGAACGCGAGCTGAAAAACATCGACATGCAAGAAGGTGATTCTGCGCCGTCTGTCAGAGTCAAGATTGGCAAAGATCTCGCTGGAAAGGTGGTAAACGTTCAGCCTGAATTCGAAGACTGCGTTGAATATGCTCGCGCCACCGGCAAGCCTTTGAAGGATGTTATACGCGCGGCTGCTTCTAAAGCTCGAAACGGACAACGTGAGAATGACTGATACTGCAGCGGAGCCGGTGCAGAACAAGCAATTCAAATTCCTCGGTTTGATTACGGTTCTCTACGTCACGCTTCAATTAGTATGCGACGTCACAGCAGGGAAGATCATTCAAGTGGGATGGTTTCCTGTCTCCATCACGATCATCTATTTCCCGATCACCTACATCTTTGCCGATATTCTCACCGAAGTTTACGGCTACGCCACAGGACGACGCGTTCTCTGGACAGTGCTGTTCTGCTCGGTGCTTGCCGCAGCGCTTTATCAGTTCGTCGTTTTTCTCCCGCCGGCGCCAGGTTTTGAGAAAAACGCCGGATATGTCCAGGTCTTTGGACAGGTACCGCGCGTGGTGATTGGCAGTTGGGTGGCAATTTTCTTCGGCGAGATTTTCAACAATTACGTGATGGCGAGAATGAAAGTATGGACCGAAGGAAAACATCTCTGGTCCAGGCTTGTGGCATCCACAATTTTCGGACAGTTCGTCAACACTGCATTGTTTTACTCAATTGCACTTTATGGTGTCTTGCCGACTAACTTGCTTATCGATTCGATTTTGTCTGGCTGGTTTCTCAAAGTCATTGTGGAAGTCGCGCTTATCCCAATAACGTACGTTATTGTCGGGAAGCTGAAAACAATCGAACAAGAAGATTATTTCGATCGAAAAACCGATTTCAATCCCTTTGTTGTCGGGCATTAGAAATCGCCGCTTCGCGAACTCATATCTATCTGGCAGTTTTGTGGTGGGAGGGGCCGGTTCATTCGTAATTGCACGCTTCCGGACGACCTTAGGCGCTGTTAATATTCAACCGGACCTGACTTGCACCCATATTGGAGAATTGCCGATGCTTTCATTGGAACGGCGTGCGCCGTCGCTTCAGCTTGCCGAGAAAAAGCAGCTCGAGGGGAAGCCGGATGGCAGCAAAAAGGGCAAATGGCACGCGCTTGCAGCGACCTGGCTGGGCGAGGCATTCGACGCCATGGATGCATCGCTGTATTTCGTCGCGCTCGTGCCCGCAATGACCGAATTGCTGAGGTCAAACAACGACACTGTTATCGGGCAGACCGGATCGATAG
>JADYYD010000339.1 GCA_020853845.1 Candidatus Melainabacteria bacterium | reverse complement strand
TGCTTGCCGCTGATCTCGAGCGACTCAGCAATCGTGTCAATCAGACTTTGCACGATCGCACGGAAGTGGCAGTCGATCTCGAACAGAAGAAGTTGATGCTTGACAGGCGGGTGGCTGAAGGTGTTTTTGCCGGAACTCTTACAGTATCGGAAGCACGCGAGCTGGACGGCGAAGTCGATCGTGTTTCGCGCAAGGAAGCGGAACTTCGCGCCTCGCAAGGCGGCTTGAACTACCGCGAGAGACTGGCTCTCGCGTATGACCTCGAGCAACTGGCGACGAGAGTCGATGAGCAAATTCGAGACAGCGAGAAAGAGCCTGTCTCATTGCAGGATCAAAAAGCGATCATCGACAAGAATATTTCGGCCGCTCTCATTAATGGACGATTGACCAATGATGAGGCTCGTTCTATTAAAGCCGAGAAGGACAGGTTGAACTCGCTGGAAGTGCAATGCCGCGCTTCGGATGGTCGATTGACCGCCGGCGAAAGCATTCTTATCGCATCGGAGTGGGACAAATTGCGTCGCGATTTGCGCCGTCAAACTCAAGATAAGCAGAGAGATCTTTCCAATATAGATGTACGGCAAGCGCAAATTCAAAGACGAATTGCCGAAGGCGTTGCCAGCGGAAAAATCACTCCCAATGAAGCAAGCCGTCTCAACATCGAATTCGAAACCATCGAAAAGCAGGAAGCGCAATTCCGTGCTGATGGTGGCTTGAGTTACGGTGAAAGTCTGAACGTGGGCATAAGCCTCGAGCAGCTTGCACGCCAGGTCGAAAACACAATTGCCAATGCGCGCACCACCATGCCGGACGTTGACGGCAAGCAAAAGGAAATTGATATCGAACTTGCCAGCGCCGTTGCATCGGGTCGCCTTGCACTTAAAGATGCGCAGGATTTCCGTTCTGAGATCGATCGCATAGCCGCGCTCGAATTCGGATACCAGCAATCCGGCGGAGGAATGAGTGTTGCCGAAGCGCATATGCTTTTGAGCGATCTTGAGAAACTTCAAGTGCGGGTCGATGCTCGATTGAAAGATCGCAAACCGGTCTGGAAAGGAATTGATGCTCGACGCAATGAAATCAATGCGCTGATCACCAGCTTGGAACAGAGCAAGAAGCTGAAGCCAGAAGAAATCTTCAGATTCAAAGGCGAGTTGAATCGTATTTCACAAGCGCACGGAGCATTTCTTGCCTCAGGTGGTGCAATTGATTTGGCTGAAACCGTCTCTCTCGTCAATGATCTCGATTTGCTCAAACGCCGCATCGACAATCGCACCGGTGTGATTTCAGTCAATCTTGCCTGGGACGACATCGACGGTCGGCAAGCGGACGTGGAAAGACGCATCAATATGGCATTGGTGCGCCGGAAAATCACTCCGCTCGAAGGTCAGAAGCTGAAGACGGAATTCTCTAAAATCCGTCAGGCTGAGACAATTTTCAAAGCGAATGATGGGTCGCTCAGCTACTTTGAGAAGATGGCTTTGGCAGGTCAGTTGGATAAATTGAGTCGCAAATTGCCGGAATAAGACAGGTCTCGATACGGAAATCTGCGCGGAAATCTACACGGAAATCTGCGCGGATTTTTTTTGCGGTGATTTTATTGCGGTGATTCTATTGCGCGGATTTTTTTGCGGTGATTTTTTGCGGTACCTATTCCGATTTTGGCTATTTGCATCACCAATTGAATTCCTAGGAAAATACTTGGTGGTGGAATGTCCCGAAACGAGGCAATAATCAGCGTCTCGCATTTTTGTGGTCTGAGGCAGCTACCCGTCGAAATGAGAATTTCCAGCGGGCGCCTGTTTTTCAGCTCTGCAGGTACAAGTATTTTCCCAGGAAAATACTTGTACCTGCAGAACTGGATTTTTGACAGGGCTTGCCGCCGCATGTGACAAAAAAGCCGCGCGCAGGTTTCGCACACGGCTCTTAGGCTCTTAGGATCTTAGGCGCTTAGGACTTGAAAGAGCTATCTCCTTCAATTAGTTAGTAGCAGCGTGGTGCTACTCAACAGCTCGTTCTAGTCGGCAGTTCCGTTTTAGTCGGCAGCGGCTCTGCGGCGTTTTTCGGACTGCAGAATACGTTTGCGCATGCGCACCGATTGCGGTGTCACTTCCATGAGTTCATCCGGTTCGATGTATTCCAGGCATTTTTCCAGGTTCATTTCCATCGGCGCTTGCAATGTCACCAGAACATCGCTGTTTGAACTACGCATGTTTGTGAGTTTCTTCATTTTGCAAACATTGATATCCAGATCTTGCGATCGGGAGTTTTCACCAACAACCATGCCGGCATAAACCTTCGTTCCTGGCGTGATAAAGAACACGCCGCGGTCTTCGGCTTGAGCCAGAGCATAGGCAGTAGCGACTCCTTCTTCCCAGGCGACGAGAACACCATTGCGCTGGCGGGCAATTTCTCCGCACCACGGGCGGTATTCACTGAAAGCGTGATTCATGACGCCGTTGCCTTTTGTGAGACGCAGGAATTCGCTGCGGAATCCGATCAATCCTCGTGTCGGAATGACGAATTCGAGGAGAGATTGATTGCCTTCCACTTTCATGTTGAGCAATTCAGCCTTGCGCGGTCCGAGTTCTTGCATGACTGCGCCGGTGAAATCTTCCGGTACATCGATGAAGAGCCTTTCGAACGGCTCGTTATCTTGTCCGTTGATTTCCTTGAGGATAACTTCCGGTCTCGATACTGCAAATTCGTATCCTTCTCTGCGCATTGTTTCGATCAAAATGCCCAGGTGAAGTTCGCCGCGTCCGCTGACGATAAATGTATCGGTGCTGTCTGTTTCGTCAACACGCAAACTGACGTTGGTTTCCAGTTCGTGGAAAAGACGAGCTTTGATTTGACGCGATGTGACGAATTTACCTTCTTGTCCGGCAAACGGGCTGTCGTTGACGATGAACGCCATCTTCATTGTCGGCTCATCGATTTTGATGCGCGACATGGCAGCCGACACATCTGGATTGCCGATAGTGTCGCCCACATTGGCGGTGGCAAATCCGGCGATGGCAACCATCTGACCGGCCTGCGCTTCGTTTGTCTCAATGCGTTTCAATCCATGGAAGGTAAACAGCTTCGAGATTTTTCCTTTGATGACGGAGCCGTCTTCCTTCATGAGTGCGACTTGCTCTCCATCTTTCACGCGGCCGTTATAGACGCGACCGATGACTATGCGACCGAGGTAGTCGTTGTAATCGAGGATGGTTACTTGCATCTGCAAATGTTGTTCGGGATTGCCGATGGGAGGGGGGCAATGATCGACCATCAGATCCAGGAGCGGGATCAAATTTTGCCCTTCTATCTCGGGATCTTTGGTGGCAATGCCTTTGACACCGGAGGCGAAGATATAGGGGAAGTCGAGCTGCTCGGCGTTGGCGCCCAATTCGACGAACAAATCAAATACTTTGTCGACGGCGATGTGTGGATCGATATTGGGGCGGTCGATTTTGTTGATAACGACAATCGGTCTCAGTCCACGCTCGAGAGCCTTTCTCAGCACGAAGCGAGTTTGCGGCATCGGACCTTCGCCGGCGTCGACAACCAAAAGTGCGCTGTCGACCATACCGAGAATACGCTCAACTTCTCCACCGAAGTCGGCGTGCCCGGGCGTATCGACTATGTTTATCAGAAACTCTTTGTACTTGACGGCAGTCGTTTTCGCCAAAATGGTAATGCCGCGTTCGCGCTCCAGGTCATTGGAGTCCATTACGCAATCGACCACTTCCTGATTCTCGCGGAATACGCCGGTTTGACGAAGGAATCCATCCACCAGTGTGGTTTTGCCGTGGTCGACGTGAGCGATGATGGCGATGTTTCGGATATGAGCCATCGCTTCGCACATTTGCTCCTCGGTGATAGCGGAAGCCATCTCCTGGGCGTTTTGTACGTTATCGACTGCTTGGGTTTCGGGTTTTTCCATGGTTGCTGAGTTCATGTTTCCTGTCTTTTGATATCACCGGCAAAGCCGGAAATATCTGTTGTTCTCGGTGTATTCTGTTTATGGGTTTGGACTTTGTGAGTGAAGGCTTTGTCCGGTTTATCTGACACGAGCAAAGAATCTGGCGGCACGGTTTCATCTACTGGGACTGTGATCAGAAGCCATGCCGGCGGCTATCTTGTCTATGAACCGGAGCTGGACCTCAACCTTCTGTGCCAGGCGCGCGGGCGGCTGAAGAAGGAACGTGTCTCCATAGTCACCGGAGACCGGGTTGCTCTAGATGATGTCGATCCCGAGAAAGGAAGCGGCGTCATCACGAGTCGTCTCGAAAGAGAAAATCTTCTCAGTCGGCCACTACTCGCCAACGTAGACCAGGTGATCATTGTACAGGCCATACATCAGCCCGATTGGAACGCCCTCGTCTGCGATCGCTATCTAGTGCATTTCCAGCTTGAGGTGCGGGATTCGCTGCCCGTACTTTGCTTTAATAAGAGCGATTTGGCCTCTGAAGACGACAAGAAGGCTTTACGAAGTATTTATGAACCGCTTGGCTACTTAGTTACAATCGTCTCTGCCGCCACCGGCGAAGGACTCGACAGGCTGGCTGATTTGCTGCTTTCGAAGAAGACTGTTTTCGCCGGACCGTCAGGGGTTGGAAAGTCGACACTTTTGAATTGGCTCGAACCTGAATTGCGTTTAAAGACCGGCATCATGGAAAACGATTTCGGCGTCGGGCGCCACACCACCACATCCAGCGAACTCTATCGTATATCCGAAAGACAGCTTCGCCAGTTGGGCGTGGACGAAGATGCCGTTGCCTGGGTAGCCGACACGCCCGGTTTCGGCCTGTCAGAATTCAAACATCCGGAGCCGCTGGATGTCGTCTGGCAGTTTCCCGACCTGGCGAAATTAGCTGTGGACTGTAAATTTTCCGACTGCACGCACCTCGTAGAGCAGGGGTGCAATGTTCTCGCCAACCTTGATCGGATTGATCCGGTCCGCTTCGAAAATTACACTATTATGGTCAAAGAGTCTCAAAGCGAGAAATCCATTCTCAGGGAGACGTCAACCAAAGTGGAGTCGGCGGTTAAAACGGTTGGTGGCAGGCAGGGCAAAGCGGTGCATGTTCCGCTTCTGTCCGGAAGATATCGCAGCAAAGCAAAAAATACAGTGCGCCAGCAGTTAAAACGCACCGCGGACCTGGCCGATCAAGATGAAGACGATGACGCACTGGACGACGATGTGATCGATGATTTAAACGACGATGATTTGATCGAGGACGATTTAAGCGACGACGATTTAAGCGACGATCTGAAAGACGAGCAGGACATTGATGTCGACGATGAGGAAACATAGTTAGCATGACTGAGAAGTCTCCACTGGTTTTTCCGCGCGGTTTCGTTTGGGGAGCGGCTACGGCTGCGTATCAAATTGAAGGTGCTGCAAGAGCAGACGGACGTGGCGAGTCGATCTGGGATCGTTTTTCACACACTAAGGGCAATGTGCTGAACGACGATACCGGCGATGTAGCCTGCGATCACTATCATCGGTTTGCCGACGATGTGGCGATGATGAAGAGCATGGGACTGAAAGCCTATCGTTTTTCGATTTCCTGGCCTCGCGTTATCCCCAATGGCAGAGGTTCCATCAATTGGCTCGGGCTGGACTTCTATGACCGCCTTGTCGACGCGCTTCTTTCGGTGGGAATCGAACCTTATGCCACTCTGTATCATTGGGATTTGCCGGAGTCGCTGCAAGAAATAGGCGGCTGGACTAATCGTGATGTAACCGGCTATTTCGCTGATTATGCAGCGGTCATGGCGAAACGTTTGGGCGATCGCGTCAAAAATTGGATGACGATCAACGAACCGTGGGTGGTGGCAGTGCTCGGCAACTTGACCGGCGAACATGCCCCCGGATACAAGGACAAATCCACTGCCATCAAAGTCGGGCACAATTTGCTGGTTGGTCACGGACGGGCACTGGAGACAATCAAACACAGCCGACCGGATGCGAAGGTCGGTATCACTCTCAGTCTTTCGCCTGTAGAACCTGAGTCGGACAGCGAAGACGACAGGCGTATCGCCGAACATCGGCATCAAGTTTCGGCGGGACTGTTTCTAAACCCGCTCCTGACCGGCGCTTACCCTTCCGAGGTCTATCCGGAATTCGGCGATGCGATTGCCGCTATACATCCGGGAGATATGGCGCTGATTTCAAGACGCATGGATTTTCTTGGTGTGCAATATTATTTCCGCATTGTCACCGGCAAGAAGGGCGATGTGAAAAATGTCTCCGGTTCCAAGTATACGGAAATGGGATGGGAAGTATGTCCTGGAGCCCTTGAGCGCCTTCTGGTTCGCATGAATCAAGACTACGATCTTCCGCCGATTTTCATCACTGAAAATGGTGCCGCTTTCGATGACAAAGTGACCAAAAGCGGCGAAGTGCATGACCCGGAACGCATCGAATACTTGCGCGAACACTTGCACGCAGTCTATCGCGCCATGCGCCAGAAAGTGCCGGTCAAAGGCTATTTCGCCTGGTCTCTGCTGGACAATTTCGAGTGGGCATATGGTTATTCAAAACGCTTCGGAATCGTCTATGTAGACTACAAAACGCAAAAGCGCATAATCAAGGACAGCGGTCATTGGTACAGCAGAGTTTCACGCAGAGGAGAACTTGAACTGTGAGCGCACCGGATAAAGTGGCACTGGTAACGGGAGCAAATCGGGGCCTCGGTCTCGAAGTCGCGCGAGCGCTTGCCCGCGCCGGTATGAGAGTGGTTCTTACCTGTCGAGACGCGGAGAAAGGGAAACAAGCGCAGCAACAGCTTTCATCGGAAGGTATCAGTGTCGATATGCACACCCTCGACGTGACCGATTCCGCCAGCGTGAGAGACCTTGCTTTGTACATCCGCAAGCAGTACGGGCGGCTGGATGTTCTCGTCAATAATGCCGGCATCATGCTCGACAGATTCGAAGATGGACAGCCTGTGATGAGCATCATGGATTGCGATCTGGACCACGTTCGCCGGACGATGGAGACGAACCTCTACGGCGCGCTTTCGCTCACGAAGGAAATGCTGCCTTTGATGAAAGAAAATCACTACGGTCGCATCGTGAATGTTTCATCGGGGCTGGGACAGATTTCTGAAATGGGAGCCGGGTACACCGGATATCGCCTCTCGAAAGCCGCTCTCAATGCGCTTACCTGCATGGTGGCGGATGAAGTGAGCAGCGAGAATATTATCGTCAACGCTTGCTGCCCGGGTTGGGTGCGCACCGACATGGGCGGAAAAAACGCCGCTCGCAGCGTCGAGGAAGGCGCCGACACAATAGTCTGGTTGTGCCAAGCTGCCGATGCTTCCGTCTCTGGCAAGCTCTTTCGCGACAGAGAAGAACAACCCTGGTGAGAAACAGGTTTGATTCTGCTTGGTGGCAGCGGTTGCTGGTTCGCACTTGCTAATTCAACTTTCGCTAGTTCAATATTGCTAG
>JADYYD010000338.1 GCA_020853845.1 Candidatus Melainabacteria bacterium | reverse complement strand
TGCATAATTCCGTGGCGCGAATTCGCCCGCGCGAGCTGCCGCAGCCTTCTGATACGCCGCCTGCGGAGCCGGCCGACGAGAAAGTGAGCGATGCGTTGAAGGCGCCGGAAGCACAAAGAGCCGGTGACGCCGGCAGTCTTCCTCAGGAAAAAGCACCGCCGCAACCGCCTCAAAGATCGGTGCGCGGCAAGGTTTTGGACAGCCAGGTTTTGGATAAGCCGGTGTTGGATAAGCCGGTGTTGGACAAGCCGATGTTGGATAAATAGATGGCTGACGCAAACGCCAGATTGGGCGGCAAGAATGAGCGAGTCGAGATTGTTTTGGAGGCGGGCGAAACTTTTTGGCGCTTGAGTGAAATCAAATACGAGGGGCGTCACCCGATTGCGGCAATTTTTCAAGCCAACGATCTGACGCCGTCTGTGGTTTACGAAAACGGCTTGCGAAGGCTGGTCGACCCGGTTTATTCCGCGGGTAAAACATATGTGCTTCCTGCCTGGTCTGAGGTGGATGAACTGGAAAGACAGTTTTATGAAACCATGGACAAACACTATCCCCCGGTCCAGCATGCCGCTAGTGAAAATGCTGATGCAGTAAGCGTTTCCAGTCAGAAGCATAATGACGGAAAGGAGCGCTCTTTTGTAACTCTCAATTGGGATCAAACACTGTATGCGGTGGCGCAAAAAAAATATGGCTCCGATATTCCCATCGAAGCAATTTACGAAATCAATGAAATGCTTCCGACCGTGAAAGAAGGCCCTGATGGAAAGTCGCTCCAGGAGCCGGTTTATCCAGGCGGCAAAACATATTGGTTGCCGGCGGGAAGTGAAATTGGAACACTGACCGACAAGTACAAGCAAAAGATAAAAGCTCTGATGAACTAATATGCCACTGTAATTGGTGGCGATAACGCTTTTTGAAAGGTTGAAAAAACTTTTGTTTGGGGACTTGCCAAATCTTTGTCTTTACCCTTTGTTGACACGGCTAAAGACGTTAACTATGATGCGTTTAGTCTCAGTCTTGGACAGATTCCAAAAAAGTTTTGTCCTACAGAATTGAGTATTCGGGGTTCCCACTCGAGATGGCCACGTATACCTATGAGCCTTAGGCGCAAGCCAATTCATGCGGCAAAAAGCCAATTTGAATGGATGACATCGCAAGGTGAAATCCGGGAAGTAGGAAACGGTAAACCGTTTAGGAGGTTCCCCACCTGGAACATTCCGGGTCAAAACTCATTCTCGTTCAGGACTGGGGCAAACCATTAAAGACGGTCTGCAAGTAAACCGTGACTCTTGAACCGTACATTCGGACCGTGAATTTAGAACTTAACGGCAGGCAGAAGACGATACTTCTGGGTGAGCTGTTCGGACGCAATATAAAAGATGGTTGCGTGATTGCCCTGGAGGGTCCTCTCGGCGCGGGCAAAACCACGTTCGTGAAAGGCCTGGCGCAGGGTCTCGGCGTTAGCGAAGTAGTGCAAAGTCCTACCTTTACTATGCTGAACGAGTACCATTCGGGAAGACTTCCTCTTTATCATCTCGATCTATATCGCCTGAGCGAATCCAGCGAAACACAGGCGCGCGCGCTTGGAGATCAGCTTCTTCTGGAGCTGGACGAGTTCATTTTCCAGAAGATGGTTTGCGTCATCGAATGGAGCGAATTGTTCAAACTGATTGCAAATCTCAGTGAAACGCGGGGTGAAACGCAGGATCTATCAGCGGTCTCCTATCTAGACGAGTTGGACCATCTGACTATTCGTTTTGAGTACGAACCGGCCGGTGGGATGTCAAATGAAGAAAGCGACGCGCAGGAAGACCTGGCAAGAACCGCTTGCCTTGGCGCTTATGGTCCTGTTTCGCAGCTCATTCTTGACGAGGTTGTAGAGAAGTTTGACGAAGCCCGAAAGTGAGCAAAATTTTCGCTTTGCAAAAGATGGGTTTTATCCCGCCTCATAAAATTCGTTAAAAGATAGTGAGTAACTGGCTTGCAGGTTTGTTCACTATTCAAAAATTGGGGTACCTTTCGGTAGGGCCGTTTTCCGGAGGGGGGTTGACGACCGTGTTATAGTACCCCCTTGTCCGCATATCTTGACAGGTTGCAGTTCCGAGGTGCCGCGTTTCAAATGGCGAAATTTCTAGTTATTGTTGAGTCTCCGCCCAAAGCCAAGACGATTTCCAAAATCCTGGGCAAGGATTTTCTGGTAAAGGCCAGCGTTGGACATGTGCGCGATCTTCCGCGCAACAAGCTAGGCGTCAATGTACGTAAGAATTTTGAGCCTCTATATGAGGTTCTGAAAGAGAAAGAGCCGATCGTTAAGGAGCTCAAGGAAGCTGCCGACGAAGCGGACCAAGTCTATCTGGCGCCCGACCCTGACCGCGAAGGTGAGGCGATCGCATGGCACTTGTCAGAAATTCTGGAATTGCCTAATAAAAAAGTACATCGCATTGAATTCAACGAAATCACCAAAGATGCGATTCTTGCCGCTATCAAGCAGCCGCGCAAAATTGACAAGCGTCTCGTAGACGCGCAACAAGCGCGCCGCGTTTTAGATAGATTGGTGGGTTATAAAATCAGCCCGCTGCTCTGGAGAAAGGTCAACGGCCGATCTGCAGGACGCGTGCAATCCGTTGCCGTGCAGCTCATATGCAAGCGCGAAGAAGAAATAGAAGGTTTTGACGCAAAAGAATACTGGTCCATCAAGGCCGAGCTTTCGCGCTCGAAATCCAAACAATCGTTTATCGCGCCTTTATATAAGTACGACGGCAAAAGAGTAATTGCCGCCTCGGAAAAGTCAGCGGCCAATACGATGATTATCGACAGCGAAAAGCTGGCCAACAAAATCCTCAAATCGATAGAAAGCCAGGATTTCAAAGTCAGCTCCCTGACCGAGAAGAGCAGCCAGAGACAACCGTCTCCGCCGTTCATCACCTCCACCTTGCAGCGTGAAGCTTCCACCGTACTTGGCTACGCGGTGAAGAAAACCATGCAAGTGGCGCAGACCTTGTATGAGGGCGTGGAGCTTGGTTCACAGGGTGCGACCGGTCTCATCACGTATATGAGAACCGACTCGACTCGTGTGGCTCAAACCGCGCAAGAAGAGGCGCTGGCGTTTATCAAGAACCGCTACGGAAAAGAATATTGCCCGGATAAGCCGCGCATATATACCCGCAAAGCGAAGAACATTCAGGACGCTCACGAAGCGATTCGCCCGACCTATCCTGAAAATTCGCCTGAAGCAATCAAGCAGTATTTGAGCAACGATCAGTACAAGCTCTATAAATTGATATGGGAAAGATTCATGGCCAGCCAAATGTCGGCTGCCGAGCTTCTCACCCGTACTGCAGAAATTGCGGCTGGGGAAGCCGTTTTCCGTGCTTCGGCAACGGAGACGAAATTCGCCGGATTCACGATTGTCTACAACCGTCCGACAAAACCTGCTGTTTCGCAAGAAGACGGCGAGGGCGGCGAAGGCGGCGACGGCGAAATGAGCGGCGAACAGCAAAACCTTCCTGAACTCAGCAAAGGTGAAGCGCTCAAGCTCAAAGACATCAAGCCGAACCAACACTTCACCCAACCACCGCCGCGTTTCTCAGAAGCCAGCCTGGTAAAAACACTGGAAGAAGAAGGAATCGGCAGACCATCAACGTATGCAGCGACGGTAACTACCATTGTCGACCGCAAATACGTTGAGCGCGTCAACAAGACTCTCGTGCCAACAAAGCTCGGAAAAGCGGTTAACTTGCTGCTTTGCGAACACTTCGGCGGCATTGTCGATGTCGAATTCACAGCCAACATGGAAAAGAAGCTGGACGAAATCGAAGAAGACAAGGTCGACTGGCACGGCATGTTGAAAGAGTTCTATCAGCCTTTCTCGGAAACTCTGAAGAAGGCCGAAGAGAACATGAACAAGGTCATTATTCTTTCCGATCAGCAATGTCCTGAATGCGGAGAGCAGATGGCTATTCGTTCTTCACGCTTCGGACAATTCCTCGGTTGCATCAAATATCCTGAGTGCAAAACAAAAATCGCGCTCACGAAAGAGGGCACACCGGTACCGGAAGACAGACCGTCCGACGAGAAGTGCACGCAATGCGGCGGACCGATGTTGATCAGATACGGTCGCTACGGTGATTACTTGGCATGCGCTAAGGACAAGGAAGAGTGCGGCGAGCAGCGCCCCATTCTCAAAATCACCGGCGTGAAGTGCCCTCGCGCCGAATGCGGCGGCGAGATTGTCGAGAAGAAGTCGCGTCGCGGAAAAATCTTCTACGGCTGCAGCCACTACTCGCAAAATCAGTGCACGTCAGCTTACTGGTATCCGCCGCTGCTTTCGGGCGGACCCAACAATTCCAACAAGTGCCCGCAATGCGGAACGATGTTGGTATACAAGACCTTGAAGCGCGGCGACCAGATTGCCTGCTCGAGCAAGGAGTGCACATTCGCTCAGCCAATCACGGGCGAAGAAAAACACGCATAGTGCCTGACTGGCAACAGACCGGCGCAAACAATTTCGAGGGGCGGTGCATAGCATCGCCCTTTCGTTTGTGCGGTTACTTCCCGGATACTGCTTTTCATCGGCTGGCGCTGCGGTCTTCAACGGACGGTTGTGCGCCGCATAGCGAAATAATCCTAAAGAGATGCGCTGATCACCTGGCCGCGCCTCATGATTAATGTGTTCGGCTTGCCAGCGCTTGAAAAGACAAAGTCCCAATTAATCATGCTTTTGGGAACAAACGTCTCTTCTTGACCTTCTTGCAAGTCTAATTAAGTACTCGGCAACGCGACCGGACCGCAACCCTGATCACGTGCTGATGTTAGAATAAGGTCACTTAAAACGTCCATCGCAAAACATACTACGGACGCTAATTAGCGGAGTTCAGGAGGCTCGACCCGCCATGTTTGAAAGGTTTACCGAGAAGGCCATCAAGGTCATCATGCTTGCTCAAGAGGAAGCGCGAAGACTGGGTCACAATTTCGTCGGTACCGAGCAGA
>JADYYD010000337.1 GCA_020853845.1 Candidatus Melainabacteria bacterium | reverse complement strand
TGCTCCACGCTTCTTTCAGACCTCGCCTCGCGGCTGCGTCCTTGCGCTTCGCTACACTTCATCGTCATCAGATTGTGAGTGGACTTTCACCTCCAAGTTGTTGAACATGCCCGGCACACATAGAAAGCGGGCACCATATCCAGTGGCGCCCGCTCCAGTTCAGGAGAGATCCATTGCCTTCGGAGATTCTCCCTACATCCTATCCGGCAGTGTTGCCGGGCAGGACTATCTTGTACCAGACGCCGTTGAATTCGACGATCACTCGCCTGCCTACCGATAAGAATTTGCTTATGCCGGGGGCCGACTTCATGAGGTCGAAGTATTCGTCACTGCCGAATTTTATCTCTTTCAATTTGGCGGTCTTATTCGACTGGAATGTACTTTCCGTCCAGTAGCCATCGACAAGATAGAAGGTTTTGTCGTCGACGGTTTTCAGTTCGCCCGCCATCAGATTATGTTTGTCGATGCCTCTTGAATCTTTCAATTCGTTGAGCGTTTTTGCAATCAACACTGCTTTGTGACCGCTTTCTTCTTTCGGCGCTGCTGAAGCATAGGCTCCAGCCAGTGGGCTTGGCACCTTCTTGCTCATAGCCTTAAGTGCGGTTGCTCGATCGCTCGAACTCAGCGCCACCACCACGCCACCGTCAGGTGAAGGACCACCGGCACTGGAATGAGACGATAGAACTGGTGCTTCGTTCATCATGTAATAGGCTCGCCTGCTCACTGATTTGCCCATGTTCGAAACGCGAAGGGAGGCATCTTCGGCGGACGTTCTAATGGCAGCTCTTGCCGGCCGCGAGGCTGACGGCGAGAATGCAAAGCGACCGGCGGCCGGACCTGCACTACCACCGCCTCCAGCGCGCGAGAAGCCCATTGGCACAGGAGCCGGCATGGGTACAGGCATCGGGCGGCCTCTGCCATTTCCTTCGTTAGGGTCGGTGACCAGGTACGACGTGTATGCAGAAATAATTCCATACTTTTGAGAGAGTGCAATGATCTCGTCGATCACTTCTTTGCTCTCGTCATTGGCATGGGCAACTTCAGTCAGGTAGCCAATTCTTCGCATTGCCCAGATGCGCGGCAAGTAAGAATGACCGGTGTCTTCTTTTGCAAATTCCATAGGAAATGCGTAATCCTTGCTTTCACCATTGATGCGGCCGGTCAGTTTAAGCGAGGCTTTGCCGTCGCCCTTGTAGCGCCCAATGAGAAGAACTTGCTGCCCTGCGAAAATATCTTTCACATCTTTGGGATAGACATCTTTCACCTGAATTCCGTCGTAAGCAATTTTCACATCGCTCAAAACAGGACTTTTTATCTTCTGGTAGAAATTGCTCAAAGCCACTTCCAGACTCTCACTCGGCTCGACATATTGAGACGTACCGTGGTGATCATCTGCAAGTTTGTTGAGCAGGCGAGTGTTGACGTCATAGCCCACACCGAAGTCGAAGATGCGAATGTCGCGTTTGGACTTGATACTTTTCAGCAGATTATCTATGCCGGTTTCACCCACGGTGGGCTCGCCGTCGGTGATCAACACCAGATAGGCAGGGCGGCTGGATTCTTCATTGAGAATGGTTGTGCCGAGCGAAAGCGCGTCACCAATATTGGTACCACCACGTGCTTCCAATTCGTCGATGAATTTCTCCGCAGCCTTCTTATTGTCGGCATTCGCACTCATCAATCGAGAACTGAAGGCTTCTGCATCCGTGTTGAACTGGACAAGGCTAAATCTGTCTTCAGATGAAAGTGCATTGACGATATACTTGAGCGCTTTTTGATTCTGCGCCATCTTGTCGCCTTGCATGGAGCCGGATGTATCCGAGACTATGACTATGTCTTTAGCGGACGGACCTTTTGCAGTTACCGGCGGCGACAGCGTCATCAGAAAATACCCATCCTCGTCGGTCTTTCTGTGAGTGAGCAAATTGGCTGATACATCTTTGTCGGAAAGGCTGTAATAAAGAAGGAAGTCTTTATCCGGCACGCTGTTGGAAGCAGCCAGTGAAACCCGCGCTTCCGTTTCGCCGCTGCGCTTCGACTCGACCGTGTGAGTGGGCGACCAAATCGTGCGGATCGGCTGCTTTCCTGCAATCTTGACGTTCATCTTTATAGAGTCGACCGGCTCCGCCTCGCCTTCCGCTTTCAGGGGAAAGCGATATTTGAGCATGCCGTTTTCCGCCTTCAGCACTTGCGTGTATTCGAGTTCGACTTTCTTCGTTCCGTGCGCCGGGATTGGAAATATGCGCGCTCTGACTGTTTTGTAATCGGCAAATTCCAGCAAGCCCGGGTCTACCATTCGGCGCACTATTTGCTCGTATTCAGTGCGAGCAGCGTTTGCTTCCAGAATTTTGCCCTCGACGGGTTTGCCGTCGATATGCAGCGAAAAGGAGCTGAAAGTCGTGTCCTCGGGCAACGGAAATAGGTATGTTCCGGCCAGGTCACGATCGGTGTCATTGGAAAATGTTTGAGAAATGTAGGTTTTGGCCACCTGATCGACGATATCTACTTTGACGTCTTCGTCTTGCAAATGCAGTCCAAAACTGACCGAAGCCTGAAGCACCGGACGGCGGCCCGGCACAGGCACGGACGGCGTCCCCGGCGTGGGCCGCACCACAGTGCGGGGAACAGGCACGGGTCGCCCGCCCATTATCGGGTCGATGACGATCCAGCCGGAAGCAAAAACCTGGGCAGGCAGCGCCATCGAAGTCGCCAGGGCCAGTACCGATGCAAGTGCTACAGTTCTCATTTAAATGACCTCTTGATTTCGCCGCGCTTGTGACAAAAGAGGGATGCCAATCGGGCAGAAAGCCGCTTTTATCAGCTTAGGCAATTCGCCTTCCTGATTCGCCAGGATAAGAGTGTGTCTCCATCTGGGGTTTACCCCAGCTTTTGGCATAGGCTTTGCCGGCCGAAACTTAGGCTGATTTAATTGCCAAAATGCCTCCGGCAGCAAGACCCCGCGGGCTTGACAACCAGGCTGCCGTTAGACAATCAACGCCCCCGGAACCGCGGCGATTTTTGCCGTAAGGTAACCGTTCTGCCAACCGCAACCGATTGAGCCGACCGGCATCATCGCCAGATGGCGACATAAAATGTCCGGACTTTCGCCTGCCATACAACATAGGGACTGTTATAGTTCAGTAATGGCAGGAACTTTAGAGGTCTGCCTTACGCCTTGAACTTGTCCGGGCCTGTACAGTCGGACAACGGGCGGAGAGAAAAGGGATCTTTGAAAATGAGTGACTTGGACAAGCTCGGCGCTGGTCAGATGCAGTCAATGCTGGCAGCGCTCGTCGAGTCGAGCGAAGATGCCATCATCAGTAAGAATTTGGAAAGCGTCATCCAGAGCTGGAACCGCGGAGCCGAACGCATCTTTGGTTATACAGCCGACGAGATGATCGGCCAAAAGATTCAAACGCTCATTCCCGAACACCTGCTGTTCGAAGAAGACGAAATTATCTCCAAACTCAAATTGGGCGAAAGAATAGAGCACTATGAGACAATTCGCCGCCGCAAAGATGGGCAATTGATCAACATCTCACTGACTGTGTCACCTATTTATGACGATGCGGGAAAGCTAATTGGCGGCTCTAAAATCGCCAGAGACATTACCAACCAGGCAAAGATCAATAAAGACCGGGCTATCCTTGCCGCCATCGTTGAAAGCTCCGAAGACGGCATCGCCAGCAAGGACTTGAACAGCATCGTGCAAACATGGAATAAATCCATGGAGACAATTTTCGGCTATACGGCAGAAGAAATGATTGGCAGATCGATCACCATTCTGATACCGCCGGAGATGCCCGATGAAGAAAACCAACTTATTGCCAAATTGAAAAAAGGCGAACGGATAGAACATTACGAGACGGTTCGTGTCAGGAAGGACGGACAGCGAATCGACGTAGCTTTGACTGTTTCTCCGATTCGGGATATGACCGGAGAAGTAATCGGCGCATCGAAAATCATCCGCGATATCACCAAAGGAAAAGCGCTTAAAGAACAGGTCGATCTGTTGCAGGCCACGCTGCTTAATGTTGAGGAAACAAGCAGGTTGAAGAGCAGTTTTATATCAACAGTCAGCCACGAAATTCGCGCGCCATTAGGCGGCATCATCGGACTTGCCGAGATTCTGTCTACGGAAGAAGACCTCAGCCCGACGGCTAAAAACGTGGCAGATGCTGTTGTTGATGCTTCCAAGAGCCTTTACCGCGTTTTAAACGAATTGCTGGACTATGCAAAAGTGGAAGCCGGAAAAGTGCGACTTGAAAATAGAAAGTTTTCTCTGCGCAACACCATTATAGAAGTCGTGCGCATGATCAACCCTGAACGCACGAGGAAAGGGCTGGAACTGCGCTCTATCGTCGATCCCGACATCCCCGAGTTGATTTGCGGAGACGAGTTGAGAGTGAAGCAAGTGCTTTTGAACCTGGCCAGCAATGCTGTCAAATTCAGCGAGAAGGGGCATGTCTACATAGCGGCAAACCTCGCTGAAGACAATGAAAAAGGACTTGTTATCGAATTCAAAGTTACTGATACGGGAATAGGTCTGAGCGAAGATACGATCGGCAGATTGTTCCAGCCTTATGTTCAAGCGGACCCGTCCACATCCCGATTGTTCGGCGGGACCGGTCTTGGATTGAGCATCGCGAAAAGCTATGTCGATCTCATGGGCGGCGAAATCGGCGTGCAAAGCAAACCGAGCGAGGGCTCGACGTTCTGGTTCAAAATTCCCTTTCCTCGAGCCACAGAGCCGTCCCCTCAAACAGCCTGAAACCTTCCAACCGGGCTTATAACAAAGCAAAAGAAACGCAGGCTTTCGCCTGCACTTCCTTGCTCTATTAAACTCGAGCTGTTATCGCGCCACCATTTACGGTGCAACGATTTTCAAACAGCGCCCTTCG